>CAZALL010000072.1:0-8598 GCA_964485955.1 uncultured Treponema sp.
CTCTAAATCTTTACATTTCATAGATTTAAGATATTTTACCTTATTGGAAATAAATGCCTTGTCATAATGATATATTTCGCGTCTTAAAGCCATTGCACCTTTTTCTGACAAAGGCTGAGGCGTAATTAAATTTGAATAGCAGCCGGTAAGAGTTTTTTCAAGTTCACTTTGACCAATTTTTACAGACTGAACATTTAAAAAAATATTTTTGAGAACCTCAAGTGATTCAAAGGGTTTTGGATCGCGATAAGTATAATAAATTACATCACATTGCCTATCTGATGTACTAAGATTAACACCATAGTCACCACCAGAAGTTCTTATTTCTTCCCACAAAATACTCTTAGAAAGAAAACGACTCAAAACTATATCCGCCCACTGCTTTTTCTGAGTTTTTTCACCTGCAAACGATGCTCCAGCAAATCCAGAGTTACCAGGAATTGTAAATACTTCAGTTTTTTTATCATTAAAACTTTTTTTCCAGTCTTCTCCCTTTAATGCTGTTAATGCAAAAAAATCACTGTCTGGAATTTTCTTTGCTTTTTTTAACGATTTAAGTTCAGTCTTTTTAATAAAGTCAGGAAGTTTTTTTTCTATTATTTTAAGGCCTTCTCTATCTGCTGTAATATGAATTATTGCACCGCTATTTTTTATTTTAGTAAATATTTTTCTAAGACGTTCGCATACTTTTTTTACAGGCATTTTTGTAAGTTCATCATCCATAAACAGAGCCCTTACGCCATCCCAAAGTTCATTTATAGCATTGCTTCTTCCATCAAAACGGGCAGAACGCAATTGTGCAAAAGCACAGCCATTTGGAATAACCGAAGAAACACCGTAATTTTTCTGAGATAAAATTAAATCTTTTATACGCTTAGTATCATGAAAATCAGTTCCGCTAATACAGTCTGAAACTATATCAAAAGCCTTATCAGTTTCTTCATTTAAAATTTTAAATGCAAATGTAAGATAATCCCTTCCCTGATAAATTTGCGTAAGATTTTTTTTATCATCTGGTCTTGTTTCATCAGTTGAACAGGTTGCAAAAAAAGACCCCATGTTTAACGAAGCAACATTTGCTGCCTGTGCCCAGGATAAATTTTTCCATCCGCAGTCTGTAACTGTGTTGGTTAAAACAGGTGCAAAAAGATAATCTTCTGCCTCTAAAGTATCCATTGGAAACATAACGCGTACGTAAGAAATTCCATTTGTATGTTCCTTACTTTCAAAAACATTAATACCATTGATTTCTTTTTTTTGTAGATTTAATTTTTCTGCCTTTACAGTCAAATCTTTTATTTTTAAATGAGGAAGCATTTTTTCTTCTTGAGAACTTAAAGGCTTCTGCTGGAATTTATACATTGCATTTAATTCTTTTAATACCTTTTCTTTTCCTTTTGCTTTTAGAATATTTAATGCAAGTTTTTCTTCCTCAGCGTCACGATTTTTTGAATAAGAAGCATCAGGCTTTACAAGGATAAATGATTTTTCTTTATTTTCCAATAAAAGATTTTTTAAAAGTTCACGAGGATAAGAAGGATTTTCTTTAATTTTTTTCTTCAAACTTTCACTTGCCTCGTTTACACACAGACTTGTAAAAGGACTGCCACCGTATGTCCACGATCTTAATACCCTTCTTAAAAGTACCATTCCATAAGGAACAGAACCTCTTTTTACTTCTTTATTTTCAAAATCCAGATCATGAATCGTTCTTGCAATGTCATCTTCATTAATTCCATTTTTTACAAGAGTGGAAATTGTTTTTTCTATAAGTTCAATAACTTTTTTTTCTTCTCCTTCCTTTACTCCCCTAAGACCAAGGCTAAGATAATTTTCCTGAATTTCAAAACGTCCGCCACTTTGAGGAGCTATATCCTGCCCCAGCTTACTATCAAGCAATGCTTTTACTAAAGGAGCACTGTCACTTCCCATAAGCAGATCGGTTAAAAAAAGATTTTCAAAAATACGTTCAAAAGAAGGTACTCCATTTTTATCCCTTAATCCTGTTTTCCATGCTTGAATTACAGTTGCTTTTTTTTCACCCACATCACAGGAAGGACCTGTTGATTTATAAAAAGGAATTGCAGTTTTTTTAGGAAGGCTTTTAAACTTTGCAGCATTTCCGTATTCATGTATTCTTGAAAGAAAATTTTCATTTACAAAATCCAACTGTTCAAGAGTGTCAATATTTCCATACAAAAAAAGAAGACAGTTATTAGTACAGTAATATTTTTTATGAAAAGCTTTTAATTGTGCATGTGTAAGATTTGGTATTTCAAGAGGATCTCCGCCTGAATCAAAATCATAAATAGTACCCTGTAAAAGTGCATGGCAAATATCATCATTTACTTTATCATCAAAAGAAGAATAGGCTCCCTTCATTTCATTAAAAACAACACCCTGTATTTTAGCATTACCTTTTTTATCAACTTCAAGATGATGAGCTTCCTGTAAAAAACATTCTTTTCTTAACAAAGGAAAAAATACAGCATCTCCGTAAACAGACATAAGGTTGTAATAGTCTTTTGGAACAAGCGAACTTGCAGGAAAAACAGTTCTGTCACTTGCAGTATATGCATTTAAATAAGTTTTTACACTTTGATTTAACATTTTAACAAAGGGATCTTTTAACGGAAATTTTTGAGAACCTGTTAAAACTGTGTGTTCCAAAACATGTGCTGCTCCATTTGAAGAAGAAGATGGTGTTTTAAATGCAAAGGCAAAAAGATTTTCACTGTCATCATTATAAATATGAAAAACTTCAAGACCTGTACGTATGTGCTTTAAAAAAATTCCAGTTCCATTAAATTCATTAAGTTCCCTTACTTCAAGAACCTTGTATCCTTTTATAACAGAACCTTTTTTTATATTGTTCTTCATACGTATATTTCTCCTTCATCTTTTGTTTTTACAATCAATTCTCCATTTTCCCAGGCACGGCGCAATGCTGAATAAAACTGTGATGTAATTTTTTCACAGTCACTTCGTCGCATAGGCTTATGATATTCTTCTTCACTTAAAACTGTCTGTGCACGTGTTTTTGAAACATTAGAAAGAATTTTTTTACGGAATAAATCATTCTTACCTGCAATAAGATAGGCTAAATCTTCATCAGACATGGCACGCAATTTATTCTGTATAAATTTATCATCAGCAGAAATAAAATCTTCCTCTGTAAAAAGACGATTCCTTAAATCTGCACCAAGATCCGGATCCTGTTCACTTAAAGTTTCAATTATTGACTGTTCAGTACCTGGATCCATTCTTTTTAAAATCTGGGCCAAAGCACCCCTTCCATCAAGGTTCTGTGAATTTTCAGTATTCTGATTTAAAAGTTTTTCATGAAGTGTTTTATCTATTGAATCTAATACTTCTGGACTTACTGACTGCATTTTTGCAAGACGAAGAACAATATTTTTTTTTTGTTCCGCATCCATTTTATTTATTACCAAAGCTGCCTGTTTTGCTTCAAGCTGAGAGAGAACAAGAGCCTGTATTTGAAGCGATTCGTCACCAATAAGAATTTTTATACGTTCAGGATCTATACCTTCAAGATAATCAAACGGTTTTTTATGACTGTCATTTTTTACAGCACTTTCAAAAAACAAATCTCCCTTTTCTTTTCCAAAAGCTTTATAGAGAATATTTTTTGCAGTATCAACTCCACCTTCTTCGCGAGATCTTTCTATAAGTCCGCTAAATTCTTCAAGGACAGCTTCTGCTTCCTGCGGACTAACTTTTTGAATTGAAGCAATTTCAGGAATTATTTTTTCTATCTGTTCTTGCTCAAGGTGAGGTAAAATTTTTGCAGCTTCATCCTGTCCTATTACAAGTAAGAATTTTGCAACTCTGCGATAAATATTATCACTTTCATTTTGTCCATCGCGTGAAGTTTTTACAAGACCGCCCTGAGTAAGTTTTTTTGCAGCATCTTTTACATCTTGAGAAGTAACTGCATGTGCTGATTTTTTATTTCCATACCAGACACCAGTTTTTGCAGCATTTTGTGCCTGCCGAATTGTTTCTTCTTCTGATTTTTTTTTGTTAAACATCTCATTAAGCTGACTGTTTATTTTTGTAAACACAGGCTTATGTATTAAAGGTTCATGTCCACCTTGCGAATTTCTTCTGATTTCTTTTGAAATACTTTTTGTTCCGGGAGTTTTTTCAATTTCCTTACTTTGACTTGTATTTTTTTCTTCTGATTTATTTTCTTTATTTTTTAAATACTCGTTAATTCTGTAGTCCATAAAAACAATTTTACTTAAGCTTTAACACTATTTCAAGTATTTATTTTTCAGAGATGCCCATCATTCAATCTTAACCTTTTGCATTTTTTTTTATATATTTACTGCATGCACATTTTACATACAGCCGACTGGCATTTAGGCAAAACATTAATGGAAAAATCTCTCTTAGAAGACCAAAGACATTTTTTAATTCAACTTAAAAATATTCTTACTGATGCCTGTAAAACAGAAAATCCTTTTGATGCACTTATAATTGCAGGCGATATATATGACAGGGCCGTACCTCCATCAGAGGCAGTTAAACTTTTTTCAGATTTTTTAACACAATTAAATTATGAACTTCCCCAATTAAGCATTATTTTTTCAAGTGGAAACCACGACTCTCCAGAGCGACTAGAATTTATGAGCAGCATTGTAAACAAATGAATATTTACATTGCAAGTAATTGCAAAAATTTTGACAAGGGTATAGAAGTAAAGGATTTTAAAACAAAAAATATTACAGGCATTGTATACAATTTACCCTACCTTACCCCGGGCTGTATTGAAGCAGAAAATGCAGATGGAAATTTATTTGAAGAAAAATTAAGAAGCCAGCAGGAACTTTTAGAAGAAGCTGTAAGAAAAATTAAAATCAATCATGAAAAAAACTACAAAAATTTACCGGCAGTATGTTCAGCCCATCTTTTTACAAACAAAAGTATTACAATGTCTACAAAAACAAGTATTGGAACAGCAGAAGCAGTAAGTTCAGAACTTTTTGATTTTTTTGACTACACAGCATTAGGTCATCTTCATTCATTTTTTAAAGCAGCAGAAAGTGAATGCTATTATTCAGGCTCCCCTCTTTCGTATACATTTGATGAAAAAGACAATACAAAATATTTCCTTGATGTAAACATTGATGAAAATAAAAAAGTTTGTGTAAAAAAAATTGAAGTTATTCCCCTTCACCGCTGCATTATAATTAAAGACAATTTAAAAAATATCACCAGTAAAAGCGAATATGAAAAATATAAAAATGATTATGTAAGCATTGTCTGTACAGATTCAACTCCTGTAATAAATCCATTATCACTTCTTAGAAATCAGTTTCCACAAATACTGCAGTTTACATATCAAAAGACAGATGGCAAAGAAGAAAGCTCAGACTACGAAAGAAAAAAGAATGCAATTACAAATGCAAATAAAGAACCTGAAGAACTTTTAAAAACTTTTCTTGAAGATGTAAAAAGTAGCACAGAAAAAAATACAGAACTTTTAGAAGAAGAATATTCTATTTTTAAAAACGAAATAAAATCTATTCTCAACAAAGAGGAAGACTAATGAAAGCACTTGAACTCGAACTTAAAAATATAGGACCTTTTGCATCTTCAAAATTAGACTTTACGCGCCTTGAACCAATGTTTCTTGTTACAGGAAAAACAGGAAGCGGTAAAACAACAATTTTTGACGCAATGACTTATGCTCTTTACGGCAACTGTACAGGTAGCAGAAAAAATAATTCAAGCGGAATAAAAAGCGACTTTAGTAATTCAGAAGATGAAGCATATGTTATTTTTACATTTTTACTTAATGATTCAACTTACAGAGTTTACAGATCTGTTCAATATGAATATATAAACCGCAACGGAAAAAAATCTACTAAAGCCTGCGAAGTATCTCTGGAAATAAAAAAAGAAGACGGATGGCATAAATATGAAGCAAATAAATCTGAAACAGATAAAAAAATTATTTCGCTTATTGGCTTAAGTGAAGAAGAATTTTCAAAAATAGTTGTTCTTCCTCAAGGAGAATTTGCAAAATTTCTCCATGAAAATTCAAATACAAAAAGTCAAACACTTGCAAAACTTTTTCCTGTTGATCTTTATACAAAAACAATGAATTCCCTTAAAGAAAAAGCTAATACTGCAAAAGAGGAAATTTCTTTTAAGGAAAAACAGCTTGCAGAAAATCTTTCGAATTTTGAAACACAAAAAACTACAGAAACTATAAAAAAAACTGAAGAAAAACTAAAAACATTCATAGAAAACAAAGAGAAATTTAAAAATGAAAAAGATATTTTAACTAAAGAAATTACTGAACTTAACTTAAAAAAAGCTAATGCAGAAAAAGCTTTAGAAATTGAAAGCCAGTTAAAAAGTTTAAAATCACAAAAAGATAAAATTGAAGACCTGGATAAAAAAATAAAAAAAGGACGACTGGCACAAAAAGTAAACTTTTCTTATGAAAAATTTATTGAAAGTCAAAAAAATCTTTTTCAGACAAAAAAATCAATAGACGAAGAAAAAGAAAATTTTTCAAAAACAAATGAACTTTTTATAAAACTTAAAGAAGAAAAAGAAATAAATAAACTTAAAATAGAATTTATGGAAAACATAAAAGTCAGTCAGCAAAAAATAAGTGAATACGCAAAAAAAGTTAAAGAACATAACATTGCTTTATCTAATATAGAAAATTCAAAAATAGCTTTCAAAAAAGAATATGGTCATCTGCTTGCAATAGAAAACAGATATAATATAAAAAAAGAAGAACTTGAAAATAACATAAATCAAAAAAAAGAAAACATTAAAATAATAGAAAAATTAATTGAAGATTTTAAAGAAAATAAAAAAAATCAAGAGGACAAACAAAAAGCATATTCTCTTGCAAAACTTTTACAGGATGGAAAACCATGTCCTGTATGCGGTTCAAGTCAGCACCCTCTTCCAGCAAATGCAGTAATTCTTAGTGAAGACATTGATAAAAATATTATGACACAGGAAGAATGTTTAAAAAAAGCAAATGAAGAATTCTCCAACTTCCAGAATAATTTTAACAGACTTTTATCTTACGAAGAAAATATTCTTGAAATAAAAAACAAGGCACTTTCTGTTTCAAAAAATCTTTGCATAAACACAGAACAAATAAAAGAACTCAACTTTGAGCAAAATGCTGACTCATCTTTTTTAAGTAAACTTTCGGATACATTTACACAAATTGATCTTACATTCAGCGAAAATACAAAAAAAATAAATAATTTTAATGAAGAAAAATTTGAAGAAATAGAATGCCAAGATGAAGAATTAAAAAAACGTCTTCCCAAACTTAATAAAAATATCACTGAAGAAAATTTAAAATCATATTCCATTCAGCTTGAAAATTTATATGACACGCTAAAAAAAGAAAATGAAAACTTTAACACGTTATTTTCAAAAACTGAAAATTCAATTTCAAGTTCCCAAACTGCTCTTGAAATCTTAAAAAATCAGGAAGATAAATTTACTCTGGAAAATAAAAAAGATAAGGAACTTTCAGAAAATGCTTTAAAGGAATCTATATTCAATAATTTTGATGAAGTAAAAACTTGTCTTATAAGTGATAAAGAAATATCTCAAGGCGAAAATAAAATTGAAACTTATAAAAGTGAAGTTTCTAATTTGGAAGGACAACTTAAAGGCAGTAAAGAAAAATCAGAAAATATTTTAATTTACAAAAATTCTATTTTAGAAAAAGAACAAAATAAAAAAATAATAGAAAACAAACTTTCTTTATGTGAAAAGGAAATAAAAGAACTTGAACTTGACCTGCAGGAGAAACAAACAGGTCTTGAAAATGGAAAACTTTATAAAAAAGAACTTGAAAAATTAAGATCTAAAAACAATGCACTTATTACTCTTGCAGGAGAAATAAACGGAGACAATACAAAAAAAACAAAATTGGATGCCTGGGTACTTTCAACATTTCTTGAACGTATTGTAAAAGCTGCAAATTTACGTTTTTGTGAAATTTCTTCAAACCGCTACCGCTTTGTTCTAAACGATGAAAGTAAAGGAAATGCAAAAGCAGGTCTTGACCTTAATGTAATTGATTCAAATACTGGCAAAGAAAGGTCTAGTGCAAGTTTAAGCGGCGGAGAAACTTTTATGGCATCTTTAAGTCTAGCACTGGCATTAACAGATGTCGTTCAGCAAAATTCCGGCGGAATAAGATTAGATTCTCTTTTTATAGATGAAGGTTTTGGTACTTTAGATCAAGAATCTTTAGACAAAGCCTTAGATATTCTTGGAAACATTCAGGAACAGCGTATGGTTGGAATTATTTCGCATGTTGAAGGACTAAAACAAGCTATTCCCTGTCACGTAATTGTTGAAAAACAAAATACAGGTTCCACAATAAAAATTCCCTATTGAGCAAACTAAGTCTTTATGATAACATTTTTTTATTAGAAAAAAATTGAGGTGTTTATGGAGCTTTTACAATGATTTCTCTTGCAGAAATATATATTGCAGACGGAATTGGCATTATGCTTATGGCATCCTGTCTTGTAGGTTGTCTGTGGAGAATGAAAGAAAAAAATCAGGAAGACA
>CAZALL010000073.1:0-8583 GCA_964485955.1 uncultured Treponema sp.
GAACTTCTTGCACTTGACAGGGAAACTTTGGGTCCTAGAACATTAAAGGGTATTTTCTTTCCATGGAAGGATGAAAAATAATTTTTATGAGCATGATAAAATTACAGCCCCTTCAGATGCAACAGTTTAGAATGGTTGAAGAAAAACTTAAACAGATGGCAAAGACATCTCAAATTGAACAGAATAAAAAATTCATTCAGCACGGAACTACTACACTTTATACACACTGTCGTAATGTTGCCATGATGAGTTTAAAAATTGCATCTTTTTTTAAAGCAAAAGTGGATGTTGAATCATTAATTACAGGTGCCCTGTTGCATGATTATTATTTATATGACTGGCATGACAGAAAAAAGTGTCCGCCACTGCATGGTTATTTTCATCCTGGAATTGCACTTAAAAATGCAATGGCAATTTATGATCTTAATAAAATAGAACAGGATGTAATAAAGCATCACATGTTCCCTTTAACACTTTGTCCTCCTTTGACAAAGGAAGGTTGGATTGTCACTTTAAGCGACAAGTTGTGTTCAACTTACGAAACATTTAAAATGAATGAGCGTCATCTTGCAAAAAGAAGAAAGATGCTTGAAAAAAAAGTTGAGAGAGAAGCTGTGCGTCATGCAAAGAAAGCTGCAGGTTTTCAAAAATTATTGGTTAAGAGAAGTTAGACAATGAAAGAATTTTATTTTAAGAGTGCTGTAATTGTAATAATATTTTTCTGCTATGGATTTTTTGGATGGGCTTACGAGTCTACCTTGTGGGCAAAAAGTGAAAAACATAAATTTTTAAACCGCGGTTATCTTATGGGACCTATCTGTCCTATATATGGTTTTGTCGCTCTTTTAGACTGGACCTTTCTGCACTTTTTTTCAAACTCAGTACTTATTTTTGTAATGGGAGCACTTATCTGCTGTATAATTGAATATGTTACCCACTGGTTTTTGGAAAAAGTTTTTCATCAGCGCTGGTGGGATTATTCAAATTACCCCCTCAACATAAATGGAAGAATAAGTTTACTTTCAGCCCTTTTTTTTGGGGCGGCAGGACTTTTTTTAGTAAAATTTCTTCATCCTTTTATGTTTAATCTTGTGTCAAAAATTCCATCGCCATGGATTTATATAGTTAGTGGTATTTTACTTTTGCTTTTTGTAATAGATATAATTGTTACGACTATAGGCTTAAAAAATTATTATGAACCAGTGGCAGATATCTACAATAGAATTGTAGTTACGACAACAAGACCTTTTGAATATTTAAATGAAGTATTTGTACCAATTGACCGTGCCAGTTTAAAAATGCTCCGTAAAACAAAAATCCGCCTTAGAAAGGTTCATAAGAAAATTAAGAAATCAAAGAAAGTTCAGTAAAAATTACAAGCTTTTCTGTTATTATTGCAAAAAATATTTGTCTAGAGTAAAATATATCATTAAACAAAACGTTATCGGTTGAAGATTTTTACAATGCAAATAAAGGTAACACATGGAAACAGAAAACGCTAAATTTACACCTGTATTAAAACCAATAAGAATTGGTATTGATGTCGGTTCAACAACTGTAAAAGTCCTTGCTCTAGGTGACAATGATGAAATTCTTTACAGTGCCTATGAAAGACATCGTGCGGATATTAGAAATACAATCATTGTGGTTGTAAATAAATGTCTGGATATTCTTGAAACAATTTTACCTGCAAAAGAAATGCAGACTGTAAGTGTTAAGGTAACAGGTTCTGGAGGACTTTCTGTTTCTCAGTGGCTTAATATTCCTTTTATTCAGGAAGTTGTTGCGGCTACTACAGCGGTTCGTAAGATGATTCCTCAAACTGATGTTGTAATTGAACTAGGTGGTGAGGATGCAAAAATTACTTATTTTACTGGCGGAGTAGAACAGAGAATGAATGGTACTTGTGCTGGTGGTACAGGTGCTTTTATTGATCAGATGGCAGCTTTGCTTGAAACTGATGCTCCGGGATTAAATGAACTTGCTCGTGGTGCTACAACTATTTATCCTATTGCGGCTCGTTGTGGTGTTTTTGCAAAAACTGACATTCAGCCTTTAATTAATGAAGGTGCCCGCCGTGAGGATATAGCAGCTTCGATTTTTCAGGCTGTTGTTTCTCAGACTATTTCTGGACTTGCATGTGGAAAGCCTATTCGTGGTCATGTTGCTTTTTTAGGTGGACCGCTTCACTTTTTAGACATGCTTCGTGACCGCTTTATAAAAACTTTAAAGCTTAAGGACGATGAAATTATTGTTCCAGAAAACAGCCAGCTTTTTGTAGCTGCCGGTTGTGCTTTTAGTGCCGAAAGAAAAATTGCATGGGGAGCAGAAGGAAAAATATACAAGTTCCCTACAATAAAAGAATTTCGTGACAGTTTAAAAAATCTTGTTGGTGCGGAATTAAGTGAAGTACAGCGTCTTGAACCTTTGTTTAATAATGAAGAAGAATTAAAGGCATTTCAGGAGCGTCATTCAAAAGAAAAAGCTTTAACAGGAGATTTAAATAGTGCATCAGGTCCTGTTTTCTTAGGTCTTGATGCAGGTTCTACAACAACAAAAGCTGTTCTTACGGACAGGGAAGGAAAAATTCTCTGGCGTTTTTATGATGTTAATGCAGGTAACCCGGTTGATCTTGCAGTAAGGGTTTTAAAAGATTTATATAAAATTTTACCGCCTTCATGTTATATTGCACGCTCTGTTTCGACAGGTTATGGTGAAGCTTTGTTCCAGGCAGCTCTTGGAGTTGATGCTGGTGAGGTTGAAACAATTACTCATTTTAGGGCAGCAGACTTTTTTGTTCCTGGTGTAGAGTTTTTGCTTGATATTGGTGGTCAGGACATGAAGTGTCTTCGTATGAAAGACGGAGCTATTACTTCAATTCAGTTAAATGAAGCATGTTCTTCTGGCTGTGGTTCATTCTTGGATAACTTTGCCCGTACCATGGGTATGACAGTTCAGGAGTTTTCTAAATGTGCCTTGCTTGCAAAAAAACCTGTTGATTTGGGAAGCCGCTGTACTGTATTTATGAACAGTCGCGTTAAGCAGGCTCAAAAAGAAGGTGCAACAGTCCCTGATATTTCTGCAGGTCTTTCATACAGTGTAATTAAAAATGCACTTTTTAAAGTTATAAAATTAAGAAAGGCCAGTGAGATTGGAAAGAAGGTTGTTGTTCAGGGTGGTACTTTCTTTAATGATGCAGTTCTTCGTGCTTTTGAAAAAATTTCAGGTGTAAATGTTTATCGTCCTGATGTTGCAGGTCTTATGGGTGCTTATGGTTCAGCTTTGATTGCAAAAGATCAGTGGGAAGATTTAATGGCACCTAAAGCAGGTGAAGACCCTTCAGAAGTAAAAGATGTCCGCAGTAAAATTGCAACTTTAGATCAGCTGGAATCATTCCACGTTGACCTTGAACTTAGACGTTGTGGTAAGTGTCAGAACAACTGTCTTCTTACTATCAACACTTTTACTACTTCTGGGGAAGGTGATGGTAAGAGTGAAGTTAGAAAATTTGTGACAGGTAACCGCTGTGAACGTGGTGCTGAACTTGGAGAAGGAGCAGAAGTTGTTGATGCAAGCAATAAAGAAGCTTCAAAATTAAATAAGAATGCTGATGAAGAAGATACAAAAAATCTTCCAAATCTTTTCCAGTATAAATACAAGAGACTTTTCCAGTATGTTCCTCTAAAAAAAGAAGATGCTCCTATGGGAGAAGTTGGAATTCCTCGTGTATTAAATATGTACGAAAATTATCCGCTCTGGTTTACTTTCTTTACTAAACTGGGATTTAGGGTTCATCTGTCTCCGCGGTCAAGTCGTAATGTTTACGAAAAAGGTCTTGAAACAATTCCGTCAGAGTCAGTCTGCTATCCTGGAAAAATTTCTCACGGTCATGTAGAAAGTCTTTTGCAGGCTGGAGTAAAATTTATTTTCTATCCTTGTGCACCTTATGAGCAGCAGGAAGATCCGGGGGCTGGAAACCATTATAACTGTCCTATTGTAACAAGTTATCCTGAAGTTTTAAGAAATAATGTTGACGCCTTAAGACAAGATAAGTCAATTCTTTTTATGAATCCGTTTTTACCTATTTATGATAAGGAAAGACTTGCAGAACGCCTTTATGAAGAACTTTCAAAACATTTTGAATCACTGACATTTGATCAGGTAAAAAAGGCAACTGAAGAAGCGTGGGCTGAACAGGAAAAATTCCGTAAGGATGTACAGCAGGCAGGTGAAGACGCTCTTGAAGAAATTATTACACGGGGAGCAAATGGTATTGTGCTTTGTGGACGCCCGTATCATCTTGATCCAGAAATCAATCATGGAATTCCGGAAATGATAAACGGACTGGGGCTTGCGGTTTTTACAGAAGACAGTATTGCTCACCTGGGACATATTGAACGTCCTCTAAGAATTGTAGACCAGTGGACTTATCACAACAGACTTTACAGGGCTGCAAGTTTTGTAAGCGAAATGCCAAATCTTGAATTAGTTCAGCTTACTTCTTTTGGATGCGGTCTTGATGCAGTTACAGCAGATCAGGTTGATGAAATTATGCGTTCTAAGTCAAGAATGTATACTCTTATTAAAATTGATGAAGGTTCAAATCTTGGTGCTGTAAGAATCCGTATACGTTCACTTATTGCGGCTGTAAAAGAACGGGAGCGTCATCAAAGAAAAGTAATTGTACATAGTGCAGCTTATCACCGTCAGGTATTTACTAAAGAGATGCGTTACACTCATACAATTATTGGACCTCAGATGAGTCCTATTCACTTTAGGCTTTTACAGAAAGCATTCCAGTATTCTCATTATAATTTTGTTGTACTTGATTCTGTAGATCCAAAAGCTGTAGAGACGGGTCTTAAATATGTAAATAATGATGCATGTTATCCTTCAATTCTTGTTGCAGGACAGATGATTGCGGCTCTTGAAAGTGGAAAGTATGATCTGGATAAGGTAAGTCTTTTGATTACTCAGACTGGTGGCGGATGCCGTGCAACTAATTACATTGGATTTATCCGTCGTGCTTTAAATGATGCCGGCTGGGGACATATTCCTGTAATTTCTGTAAGTGCCCAGGGTTTTGAAAAAAATCCTGGTTTTAAACTTGGAATAGGAATTCTTCATCGTGCACTTATGGCTGTAATGATTGGTGACCTTCTGATGCGTTGTCTTTATAGGGTTCGTCCTTATGAAGCAGTTCCTGGAAGTGCAAATGCTCTTTATGAAAAATGGAACGGAAGGGCAGAAATTCAACTTAAAAAACTTTCAATTCATGGTTATCACAAACTGATGAAAAATATTGTAAAGGAATTTGATAATCTTCCGCTTTTACCAGTTAAAAAACCACGTGTTGGTGTTGTAGGAGAAATATTGGTTAAATTCCATCCTACCGCAAACAATCAGATTGTAGAAACAATTGAACGTGAAGGTGCTGAATGTGTAATGCCTGATCTTGCAGACTTTTTATTCTATTCATTTAGTACTGGTATTTTCCGTCATGAAGAACTTGCTTTCCCTAAGAAAACTGAACGAAATGCAAAACTTTTTGTGTGGGCACTTGAAAAATACCGCACTAAGATGAAGAAGTATTTAAAGAAAAGTCACCGCTTTGATGCACCAAGTTCAATTTATTCTCTGATGAAAGGTGTAAATGACATTGTTCAGCTTGGAAATATTACTGGTGAAGGCTGGTTCCTAACTGCAGAAATGGTTGAACTTATTGAAGAAGGTTGCCCAAGTATTGCATGTGTTCAGCCTTTTGCATGTCTTCCAAACCATGTAACTGGTAAGGGAATGATTAAGGAATTACGACGAAGATTCCCAGGTGCTAATATTTCTGCCATTGACTATGACCCAGGTAGTTCTGAAGTTAATCAGTTGAATCGTTTAAAACTTTTATTAAGTAACGCTCCAGTTGGTAAACATCCGGACGAAGAAGCTGACGGTAAAATTCATAATCCTAATGGAAAAATAGAAGAAGCAGAAATTATAAACCAGGAAGGAGCTTTCTCTGACACAGAACCTGTTAATGAAAGTGAAATTCCTGCAAGCGGGGTAAATGCATAAATGAAAAGGACAGTCTTGTTAAAAAAAATATTTCTTGCGGCAAGTACTGCCCTTTTTTGCTCAATGCCTCTTTGTGCTCAGTTTAATGCACTTAAGGTTCCGGATTCTTCTGCCATTAGAAAAACTGTTTTGTCTTCATGGCTAAAGGCTCCGTTAAATGAAATAAAATATAAGGCTGTAGAAAACCGTACAAATGAAAGCGGCAGTCAGTTTCAAATTTCTCTTGAACAGTCACAAAATGAATTTAATGTTGTTATTGCTCCTAAAGTTGTAATTGATGTTGAACAAATTAAGGAAAATAAAAAACACATTGTTTCTATGGAAATTTATCCCTCTGGGGCAGCGGGTAGCTGGATTTTAAGCCGTGATTTAAAAACTGGTAAGCCTTCAAGAATACGCTGTTTTTTTAATAATGATTCTGAAGTTTACATTCAGCTAAGACCAGATGGAACAAAAACTTTGGCAGATTTAATTGTATTTAATTCTTTTGCAGCCCGTTCAGTTCCAATAGGAATTCCTTTTGAAAATCTATATACTGCGTCTTTTTCACAACTTTATCAGTGGACTAAAGACAGACTGCCATGGAAAAAAGTTACTGTTACTACAGGACTTTATCGTGAAAAACTTCAGATGGTGGCTGTAATTAGGGAAAATTTAAAAAACATAAATTATGCACAATATGCCTGCTATGATGAAAACGGAAAACTTTCTTCAATAATAACAGGTGATGCTTTTGAAGGACAGACTTATATTCTTGATGACTATGGTAATTTGACGGGTGAAGAAACAAATGTAAAAGATGATGGTCGTCTTACTTTAAGTTCTCCGGGTTTTGTAAAATGGATAGTAGATGGTTTGATTGAACCATTAACTGGAAGCGGAACTAAAATAAATGAACTTTTAGAAAATACATATTCTTTTTCTCCAACAGGTAAGGCGGGTGTTCTTTCGCAAAGTTATAATCTTACTTTAACTTTAGACTGGTGTAGAAATCTTGCAGCAAAGGCTATGTCTGCAAGGTCAAGCAGGGATTTCTCATATAAAACAGGTGGCGTGGACGTAAGAGTTGAACCATTTGCATGTGAAATTGTAAACTCTAAAATCGTGTCTGCTCCAGGCTATCTTACTGGAAGCGGATATGAAATTAAATCCATAAAATCGCTTTTGTATGTTCTTGGTGTAACTGAACCTGGTTATTTTTATCTTGCGGCAATAAAACGTACAAGTTCAGTAAAACCTGATGAAATGGCATTTAATGACTGTGCTGCTTTGTTTCCATATTTCGATGATAAGGGAACATTTGGTTGCATTGTTTTTGATAATGGAACGGAATTAACTTTAGAAACTTTTATTGCAAAATATGCTTCTTCCTTTGCACATCTTGAGCGGATAAAAGCTTCTGATTATTTTTTTCCAAAAAACTAGGAAACTTAAATTCTTAAGTTTATAAATTTAATAAAGAGGGTATGATTTTGAAAACTGTAAAAAATAATTTCTTAAAAATTTGTGCATTGTCTTTTTGTCTTATACAGCCATATTTTTTATCTGCCAGAGAAAATACAGATGCGTCACTTTACAGTGAATTGACTGCAGCTTATGAAAGCAGAGCTTTTCCTGGTGTAATAGAATATGCTTCAAGAATAGAAAATAATTTTCCGCGTTCATTATATTTAGGACAGGCATTAAGTGCAAAAGGTGAAGCTTGTTTTAAACTTGGAAGATTTGACGAAGCTATTGCTGCATTGGAAAAAGGAGCTTCTTTAAGTTCAAAAGATTTTTCATGTAAAGTAAAATGCTCTTACTGGGGTGGAAGAACTTACATGGAAGAAGGTGAATATGAAAAAGCCATCTCTTGTTTTTATAAAGTGCTTTCAATCTGTAAGACAAAAAAATCTTTATTAAATTCACAGGATTTAAAACTTGCAGATAAGTCATATTATTATGCTGCTCTTTCTTATTGCACTTTAGAAAAATATCAGCCATCAATTGCACTTCTTGAACATGTTGCAGAAAGCGGGAATGCTTATTCAGTAAATGAATATCAGCAGGCAATGGAACTTCTTTTTACTGCTTATGAAAAAACTCAGAATTATTCAAAGGCAATAGAACTTTATGAGTCACTTTTAAAAAATGAATCTTTTTTTGATCAAGAGACTTTTGGTTCCATTACGCTTTTAGCTGGCGAGTGTTATGAAAATGAAGGTCAGTATAAAAAAGCATATGACTCTTATACAAAGGTTTTAAAAAGCTCAAGTCCTTCGCTTGCTTCAAATGCTATTTTAAAAGCATATAATGCAGCTAGTAATTATAAAGCAGTAATTGGTCAAGAGCCTGGAGTAATTCTTGAAAGTGCACAAAAATCTCTTGTAGAATATCCAAATTTAATAAGTGAATTTTATCTTCGTTCTGCAATTGATTCTTTTAATGAAGATAAATATACAAAGTCACTGGAATATTTTTCAAAAGCTGAAGAAAATACAGATCGTAATTATAAACAGCTTATTGGTCTTTATA
>CAZALL010000074.1:0-7383 GCA_964485955.1 uncultured Treponema sp.
CTGGCTTTTGGTACAGGATTATAATGGAAATAACTTTGAAATCTGGCTGGGAAGTCTTGCATTCTCTGGATGGAAAAAACTTACTACTGCAATTCCTCCAACACTTGATGGAGAACGTGGTATTGTTCAGCAGAGTGTTTATCATGGAGATAAACCAGGTCTTCGCATTGTAGGTTTTAGAGTTGACTGTAATCCAATGCAGGCTCGCGGTACATATTACATGTATATGGATGACCTTCGTGCTGTTACAGATCTTTATGATCTTGAAAACAGAGATGATGACGACATGATGGACAACTGGTAGTTTAAAGTTTCTTGAATACATGAGGCTTCTGTAGATAAATGCAGGAGCCTTTTTTATTTGTAGAAAATATTTTTTTAGGTGATTTTATACATATAAGCTTTTTCTTTTTTGCCGGAAATTTTAAAAAGTTCCATGTGACTAAAAAGCCAGCATAAGAGACGTACATTCTGCATGTCAGTTTTTATCCCCTGTTTTTTAAGAAGGCTGTATATTTCTTTTGCAGTAAAGTTTTCTGGTAAATCTTGGGGGAGTAGTTTTATGTAACTTTTTTTTCCATGAAATACGTGGCTTTGTCCAATTGATTCAAGTCGTTTTCCTGTTTTATTCCAGTTTTTTTTAAAGCGACGCAAATTATTTTGTGACTGTTTTAATTGTGATTCTTTAATTCTTTCTTCTGTATAGGATATTTCTATTACTTCAAGGGTAAAATTTTTATTCAGTAGAATAGGGTAAAGTGCTGTTAATTCCCTAAAGAAACCTTTGTAAATTGTTTTTGACAGAGGGCTTTTTCTTTTTGAAATCTTATTTGCAGATAAATCTTTTGTTTCTATATATTTTATTACAGGTAGAGGGTAGACAACTTTTATTTTATATTTTTGCTGTATAAAAAACATTATTTTTGTAAGAAGATGTCCCAGGGAAGTTGTCTGAATCTCAATTATTTCTTTGCCGGGACATACAATATCGCATATATATTTTCCGACTTTTATTTCTGTTTGAGAACCTTCTATTTGTTCAGCGTAAAATCTTTTTAGAGTTCTATGAAGATGGCTTTCGTTGAGTGTATTTATCACAAAATTGAGTATAAAGCAAAGTGGCTGTAAAAAACATATATGAGTATTGAAAAAATTGTAATTTTTTTATGGCAATATCTTACCTATACAAAATAACGTTTAAATAAAAGGTGCGTGGAAAAAAAATTGATTATCGGCACTTTTTTGTGTTGACATTACAAATTTTTTTGATAAAATGGTGGGTAAGTGGGAAATAGTGGGGAAAAGTGGTGGACAGTGGCATGGAGATGCTGATTGGTGAGTTCAGAAATACGCTTGATGAAAAAGGAAGAATTCTTTTTCCTGCAAAGTTGCGTTCTGCTTTGGCAGATCAGTCTGAACTTATGATTACTCAGGGTCTTGATCACTGTCTTATGCTTTTTACAATGGAAGAGTGGACTGAACTTAATAAAAAAATTCTAGGTTCAGTTTCTCTCTTTAACGATCAGAAGCGTCTTGTCATGAGGCGTTTTATAGCTCCAGCCCAGAAGGTAGAGTTTGACAAAAGTGGTCGCCTGTCTATTCCTCAAAGTTTAAGGGAATATGCATCTCTTGGTGGTGAATGTGTAGTTTTAGGTATTAACAAATACATGGAATTATGGGATTCACAGACTTACAGGCAGTATCTTGAACAAACAGAAAGTAAGTTCCAGGAAGCTGCAGAAAGTATGAGTGACATATTGCTTTAAGTTAGACGGGAGGAAAAAGAAGTGGAAATAATCCACACACCAGTACTGTTAAGGGAATGTCTTGAATGGTTAAGTCCAATAGGCGAACCCTTTGAAAAAGATGCCTTTATGATTGACAGTACTTTAGGCGAAGGTGGCCACACTTTTAATTTCTTAAAAAAATTCCCGACACTAAGCATTTTAGGCGTGGACGCTGACCCGGTAATACAGGCAAGGGCCCGCGAACGTCTTTCAATATATGGGGAACGAATTAAGTTCTTTAGCGGATGGTTCAATGATTTTTATGCTGACTACCCTCCGGAACTTAAACGCCCGAACCTCATTCTTTTTGATTTAGGTATCAGCGTTTTTCATTATGAAAGAAGTGGAAGAGGATTTTCTTTTAGGTATGATGAAAAACTTGACATGAGGCTTAATGAAAATGCGGGTGAAAGTGCAGCTGACATTGTAAATACTTATGATGAAGAGCGGCTTGCAAACCTTATTTATCTTTATGCAGAAGAAAAATATTCACGTCGTATAGCTCATGCCATTGTAGAAGAGCGCACAAAAAGTTTAATAAGTTCTTCTAAAGCTCTAGCTGATATTATATATAATGCTGTTCCGTCTTCTTATAGACATGGTCAGATTCATCCTGCGACAAGGACTTTTCAGGCTTTGAGAATTGCGGTTAACAGTGAATTAAAAAGGTTGCCAGAGGCTTTACATGATGCGTTTAATGTTTTGTCCCCGGGTGGAAAACTTGGTGTAATTACATTCCATTCTCTTGAGGACAGAATTGTAAAAAATTATTTTCGTAATCTTGGTAAAGAATGCGTGTGTCCTGCAAATGAAGCTTTTTGCAGTTGTGAAGGCAGACCTTGTGCACAAGTTCTTACAAGAAAACCTGTTGAACCTTGTGAAGATGAAGTTAAGGAAAATTCTCCTTCAAGAAGTGCAAAATTACGGGTTGTAAGAAAAATTTGTGATGCTAGTCAAAAAAGACTTTATGGGGTGGAGGCTCTTTGATGAAAAAAAAATCATTTTTCTGGACAACTGTTTGTCTTTGTTTTTTAGCTCTTTTAATTCCGCTTATGCTTGTAATTGACGGATTTCAGGCAAGAAAATATGCAGATCTTGAAGCTGATGTAAAGGCTCTTGAAGAAAAAGAAAATGAACTTGTAGAAGAAAATAAAAAACTTATTACGGACATAAGTATTCTTTCCAGTACAGATAGAATTGAAAAAATTGCACAGGAAGATTTAAAAATGCGCAAGGCAGAAAGTGAAGAAATTGTTCGTGTTGAAATGAAGGGTAGTAATAAATGAGTTTAGAAAAAAAATGTGAAGACACTTTGCTTTCTCTTGATGAAGTTTTAGATTCAACAAAAGGTTTTTTGATTTACGCTTCGACTTCTTTTTATTTTAAAAATGTTCAGACAGATTCAAGAAGTGTTACTGAGGGAACTTTGTTTATTCCTCTTGTAGGACAACTTCAGAATGGTCATAAATATATTGATGCTGCTTTAAAAAATGGTGCAAGCGTAATTTTTATTGAGAATGAATATTATTTAAATAATAAAAATCTTATTGAAAAATATTGTAAAGAATTTCCTAGTGTAACTTTTATTGGTACACAGAATAATCTTCATGCTTTGCAGTATGCTGCTGCCCGTTATGTAGAAAAATTTCCAAATCTTATTAGAATTGGTGTTACAGGTTCAAGTGGTAAGACTACAACTAAAGAAATTGCTCTATCTCTTTTAAAAACAAAATACAATGTCATTGCAAATAAGGGAAATCTTAACAGCGAAACTGGACTGCCTCTTTCTGTTTTTGAAATTAGAAGTGAACATGAAGCAGGCCTTTTTGAAATGGGGATGAATAGAAAAGAAGAAATTGCAGAACTTGCTTTTGTTTTAAAACCTCAGTATGCAATTATAACAAATGTTGGAAGTGCTCATATTGGAATTCTTGGAAGTCGTGAAAATATTGCTCATGAAAAATCAAATATATTTAAATATTTTGATTCAACTTGTACTGCAATAATTCCGTTTGATGATGATTTTACAGATTATCTTACTTCTAGAGCTCAAAGCGCTGGTAAAATTCTTTATTATGGAGAAAAGGCTCCTTCTTCAATCTGCACTTTTAAGAAAGATTTAGGCCTTATGGGAACAGCATTTTCTGTAAGAGGTACAGAGCTTGTTTTGAATCTGCCTGGAAAATATAACTATAAAAATGCACAGGCGGCAATTACTTTAGCGGATACTTTAGGTATCAGTCCTAATGAAATAAAAAATGGTCTTGCTTCTATGCCTCATCTTTTTGGACGAAGTGAAGTTCGCAGTGGAAAATATACAATTGTTCAGGACTGTTACAATGCAAATCCTGATTCTATGTCAAAGGCTTTGGAATTATGTTCGTCTGTTGAACTTGAGGAAGGTAAGGAAAAAGTTTTTGTTTTAGGCGATATGCTTGAATTAGGAAGTGATTCTTATAATGCGCATAAAACTGCCGGTCTGGAAGCTTGTCATAGTGATGCAAAAATAATTTTCTTTATTGGAAAAGAAATGAAGGCGGCTTATGATGCTGCAATTAATTCAGAAAATAAAAAGACACATTTTGTTTATTTTGAATCTAAAGATGACTGTGTGATTAGAGAAGTGTGCAAAGAGATAAAAGAAAAAATTTCTTTGGGTTCACTTATTTTGATTAAGGCTTCCCGTGGAATGCAACTTGAACGGCTTACAAAAGTTTTAGAGGGAGAAGACGTAAAATAATGGCGAACTACACTTTTTATGCAGAGAAACCTATTGAACAGTACAGGCGTACTGATAAAATTCTTCTTGTTTCGATTTTGCTTTTGTGGGGACTTGGAATTTTTACTCTTTATATTTCTTCTCCTGATACTGCAATGCGTCTTTTTGAAAAAAAATATTATTTTGTTGTAAGACAACTTATTTCTTCTTTAGTTGGCTTTGCGGCAATGATATTTTTTATTCTTACACCAATGCCTAAGATTAGAAAAATGCTTATGGGAATTGTAATTATTTCCATTGTACTTTGTCTTATGGTTCATATTCCGGGAATTGGTTTGACAAGAAAGGGTGCTCCTCGCTGGATTAAGCTTCCTTTTATTTCAACTTTTCAGCCGTCTGAGGCAGCAAAATTTGCTCTTGTTCTTTTTCTTGCAAATCTTTTTGATAAGCAGCAGAGAATTGAAGATGAACAGGAACGTTCTGTTGTTCCTTGTGTGGTAGGTCTGCTTGTTTTTGTTGCAGTAATTATTTTACAGAAAGATTTTTCTACAGCAGTACTTATGTTTTTTACAGGGCTCATTATGTTTTTTGCTTCGGGGGCAAAACTTGCATGGTTAATTCCTTTTTCTCCTCTTGCTCTTGCTGCAATTTTTATTTTGATTGCAATGGAACCTTACCGTCTTGACCGCTTGATTGCTTTTTTTAATCCAGATGCCTATGTGCAGACTTTGGGTTATCAGCAGTTTGCTTCAGATCGTGCTATTAGTGAAGGTGGTTTCTGGGGAAGTGGGCTTGGTTCTGGCTTAACTCAAGTATCTTATATTCCGGAAGTTCAGGCTGATTATATTTTTGCAGGCTGGGCTGATGCAATGGGATTTTTTGGAGTACTTTTATATTTTGTTGTTCTTGGAGTTTTTGCCTGGCGTGCTTATAGTGTTGCTTTTACTTCAAAAGATCGTTTTGCTTCTTATGGGACATTTGGATGTGCAACAATGATTGTATTGCAGTCTTTAATAAATTGCGGTGTTGTTTGTGGAGCACTTCCTACAACAGGAATTCCTCTTCCATTTTTTTCTTCCGGCGGTTCGTCAATTATTTTTACATTGTGTATGTGTGGATTTATGCTTAATGCTTCCCGCTGTGAAGAATATGAATATTCATTTGATGGCGATGGTAAAAAAAATAAGATAAATAATTCAACTGAAAGTTTTCTGGGGTTGGTGGTAGAAAATGAGTGATGTAGTTTATTCTGTTGGTGATGATTTTGATTTTATTGAAAAAACTCCTGTTGAAAAAGACAAAAGAATTACAGTAATTAAATTTATTGTAGTAATTCTTACTATATTGCTTCTTCTGGAACTTGTAATTTCTATGGTAGTTCTTCCTGGTTTTGCTCCAGGCAAGGTAATTTATTCCGGCTTAAGAAATTTTAATGAAGGGCAGATGAATACACTTTTAGGTGATATGACTTCTTCTACATGGGTAAATTTTGATAGTGAAAAAGCTGTATCTCTTCTTTCTACAGTTCCAGGAATTGAAAGTGTTAGTATTGAAAAGCGTTTTCCGGATAAAATTTTAGTGCAGGTTACAGAAAGAGTTCCTGTTGCTAAGACAATAGTTAGTGTAAATAACCGCACAATACCTATTCAAATTGATAAAAATGGTGTATTATTTCCAATCACAAGTGACAGCATCATTTCTGATTCTTCGCTTCCTTTGATTTCGGGACTTCCGATTGATACTGTAAAAAATAACATGCGTCTTCCGGAAAAATACCGTACTCTTATGGAACAGATTGGTCAGATCCGCAGTCTTCCGCAGAAATATTTTGTGGCAGTTTCAGAAATAAGGGTTATGCCTAAAGAATATGGAAACTTTGAGTTGGTTCTTTATCCTATTAATTCAAGGGTAAAGGTTTTGACAGACCGCTCATTGAATGAAGATGCATTTAAGTATATGATGGTTGTGCTTGACGTAGTTAATTCCATTGAGCCTGATGTAAGTTTAATTGACCTTAGGTACGGTTCAGTTTCTTATACAAAAAGGTAGTGGGCAGGGGGATAATTTGAGCGGAGTTATAGTTGGTCTCGATATTGGAACCAGCAATATAAGGGCAGTAATTGGTGAAACTGATGCAGAAGGTAATCTTGAAATTATTGGTGCATCAAAAAGACCTTCTCAGGGCTTGCGAAATGGCGTTATTGTAAATATTGACGCTGCCATGACTGCTATCCGCGATACTATTGAAGCTGCCGAGCAGATGGCTGGTATTGAAGTTTCAAGTGTAATTACAGCTTTGGGCGGTGCTCAAGTTCAGTCCCTTAATTCAAAAGGTCAGATTGGTGTTGATTCAAGCGGTAAAGGTCGTTCCGTAGAAATTTCTGAAAATGCAAAACAGCGTGCTATTGAAAGTGCAAAGGCCGTTGTAATTCCATTAGATAAACAGTTAATTCATGTAATTCCTCAGGAGTATATGATTGACGGAGTTCCAGGTTATCAGGATCCTCTTGGTATGATGGGAGTTCGTCTTGAAGTTGGAGTTCATATTGTAACTGCTTCAATTACTGCGGTTTCAAATATAAGGCAGTGTGTAAGTAGGGCAGGATATTTTCTTGAAGGTGTAATGCTTAAAACTCTTGCGGCTGTAAAAGCTACTCTTCACAAAGATGAACTTGATTTGGGTTCCATTTTAATTGATTTGGGTGGCGGAACTACTGACGTTATTGTTCTTTCAAAAGATGCTCCTGTTTTTACAGCTTCTATTCCTGTCGGTGGTAATCTAGTAACAAATGATATTGCGATTATAAAGGCGATTCCAAATTCAATTGCTGAAAAAATAAAAATTGAATCCGGTTGCTGCTGGGTAAGCGGTAATGA
>CAZALL010000074.1:7393-8579 GCA_964485955.1 uncultured Treponema sp.
ATGAAAAAAATGAAAAGGTAATTATTCCGGGAGTTGGTGGCAGACCTCCTGAAGAAATTACAAGATATGATTTATGCGAAATAATTCAGGCCCGCATGGGTGAAATATTTTCCATGATTAGAAGTGAAGTTGTCCGTGGGTCAAAACTTTCACAGTTAAATGGAAGTATTGTTTTAACTGGTGGTGGTGCACTTATGCCAGGTGCTGTGGAACTTGCAAAGAATGTTTTTGGAACTACAGCTGTTCGTGTTGGCGAATGTCCAAGAATGGGTGCCCTTGATGATGAGTTTAGGGGGGCAGATTTTGCGACTGTAATGGGGCTTGTAATCGCAAATAAGGACAGAGATGAAGATTTGCGTTCAAATAAAAAAAGCAGGGTTTCTGATTTGTTTAAGAAAAATTCAAATGGAAAGGAAAGCTTTTTTGAAAAGATAAAAAGAACATTCTTTTAAGAAAAAAATCAATTGTATAGATAAGGGCTTTAAGTATTCAGAATGTGGGGATAATTTTCTGAATGTTTCTAAAAGAAAGCCTGGGTCGGGAGGAAATATGATTGAATTATCTGTGGTAAACGATACCAATGCGGGGCTTAATCCAATAAGTCCTACAAAAATCAAGATTATTGGTTGTGGTGGCGGAGGTTCTAGTGCAGTAAACCGCCTCATTAAAGATGGTGTTGAAAACGTCGACTTTATTGTTGTGAATACTGATGTTCAGGCACTTAATGCATCTCCTGCAAATCAAAAAATTGCAATTGGTCAA
Organism: uncultured Treponema sp.; assembly: GCA_964485955.1. Taxonomy (GTDB): domain Bacteria; phylum Spirochaetota; class Spirochaetia; order Treponematales; family Treponemataceae; genus Treponema_D. The sequence continues at coordinate 8,156 of CAZALL010000074.1, forward strand.
AAGTTAACCGGTGGTCTGGGTGCTGGCGGTAACCCTCAGGTTGGTGAAGATGCCGCAAAAGAAGATATTGAAACATTAAAAAATGTAATTACTGGTTCAGATATGGTAATTATTACTGCCGGAATGGGTGGTGGAACAGGTACTGGTTCAGCTCCAATTATTGCAGGTCTTGCAAAAGAAGCTGGAGCTCTTACAGTTGCAGTTGTTACGACTCCTTTTGGTTTTGAAGGACCTGTAAGAATGCGTTATGCAACAAATGGAATAAATAATCTTAGAAAAAGTGTTGACTCTCTTATTATTATTCCTAATGAACAGGTTATTAAACTTGCAGAAAAGAAACTTAATATGAAGGAAGCATATCGTCTTGCTGATGACGTTTTGTGTCAGGGTGTAAGGGGTATTTCTGAAATAATAACAAAGACTG
>CAZALL010000075.1:0-8531 GCA_964485955.1 uncultured Treponema sp.
GAAGACCGCGAATTTTGTGTATTCGTAGGTCCATCTGGATGCGGTAAGTCAACAACTCTCCGTATGGTTGCTGGTTTGGAAGAAATTAGTGAAGGTGAACTGTACATTGATGGTGAACTGATGAACGATGTTCCTCCTAAGGATAGAAATATTTCTATGGTATTCCAGAACTATGCTCTTTATCCGCATATGACTGTTTACGATAATATGGCTTTTGGTCTTAAGATTCGTAAAATGGACAAGGGCGAAATTAAGCGTCGTGTTGATGAAGCTGCAAAGACTTTGGGCCTTACTCAGTATCTTGACCGCAGACCTAAGGCTCTTTCTGGTGGTCAGAGACAGCGTGTTGCTGTAGGTCGTGCAATTGTTCGTGAACCAAAGGTATTCCTTTTTGACGAACCTCTTTCAAACCTTGATGCTAAACTTCGCGTAACAATGCGTGGTGAAATTGCTGCTTTACATCAGCGTCTTCAGGCTACAATGATTTATGTAACCCACGACCAGATTGAAGCTATGACAATGGGTACAAAGATTGTTGTAATGAAAGACGGTCACGTTCAGCAGATTGGTGAACCTCTTTACCTTTATAATCATCCAGTTAATAAGTTTGTTGCAGGCTTTATTGGAACTCCTCCAATGAACTTCCTTACTGTAAAAATTGAAAATAAGAATGGTCAGATTGTTGCTGATGAAGGTTCATTTGACCTTATTCCTACAGATGAACAGGCTGATTACCTTAAGGATTATGTAGGTCAGGAAGTATACTTTGGTATTCGTCCTGAAGATCTTGCTTACCAGGATGCACCTGCTTCTGTAAACAATATGCAGCTTAAGGTTACAAATAAAGAACCTCTTGGTGCAGAAACACATCTTTTCCTTTCTTCTAAATCACAGACTTTGATTGCCCGTGTATCTTCTTCTTCAAGAGAAAGCTTTAAGCTTGGTGAAGTTGTAAACTTTAAACCAGATATGAGCAGAGCTAAGTTCTTTAAGAAAAATCCAGAAGACCTTGATGAAGAAACAAACATCTGTGAAAAAATCGATCAGCCATGGCTTAAGAATCCACTTACAGGTGAAGTTGGATATTCAAAAGTTTTGATTGAACATTCACTTGATCCTGAACTTGCTAAAAAACAGGCAAAGGAAGAAGCTAAGCGTCTTAAGAAAGAAGCTAAAGAAGCTGCTAAGAAAGCAAAAGAAGAAGCAAAAGCTGCAAAAGAAGCTAGTAAGGCAGAAGAAAAAAGCGAGTAATTGATTCTTCTAAAAATTAGATAGATTCTTTAGAAAATGAAGGCCGTTGTTTTAATGACAGCGGTCTTTTTTTTTAGTTGAAAGGCAGTTTGCTTTTATGTATTATGTAACAACTTATGATAAAGACTAATTCTCTTGTTTTATATAAAAATTCTCCAGCACTTGTAAAATCTGATGCACTTAACGGAAAATATACAATTAAATACATGACATCAGCTGCTACTGCAACAAAGAGTGCTGTTTTTGCAGAACAAAATGTGCGTTCAAAAGATATAATTTTACTGCATGAAGGACCTGTTGTTTCTTTAGAAAAAATAATTTCTTTTGCAGAAAGTCAGTTTTCTCCAGATGTGGATTTATATAAAACTGATTTTAAAGAAGGTACTTTTTGTGCTATGGCAAAAGAGGTTCATGAACTGCTTGTAAGTGACGATGAAACAAAAAATGCTTCTTTTACTTTTGAAGAACTTTCTTCGTTAATAAAAAGCGGATTTTCCTGTGAAGAATCTTATGCCCTTTACTGTGTAATCAAGAATACTGTTTTTTTTGCACAAAATCTTACATCCCTGCTTGAAGGAAAATTGATTTTTACCGTGCGAAGTAATGAAGAAATAGACGTTCTTGTAAGAAAAGCAGATGAAAAGGGTAAGGAAGCTCAGCTTAGAAATGAATTTATAAGCCGCTTAAAAAAACATCAGCTTTTACCAGAAGATTCAAAATATATGGTTGATGTAGAAGCACTTGCCTTAGGTAAAACAGATAAAAGTCGTACTTTGCATGATGCTGGAATAAAAGAAACTGTAGAAAGGGCTCATAAAATTCTTTTAGATACAGGAATCTGGGACATTACAAGAAATCCTTATCCTGTACGCTGGGGACTTTCTATGCAGAGTGCAAGTGAAGGTTTATCAAGTCCGCCGGAAGAAGAACGTCTTTATGTAGAAGGAATTTCTTACGCTATAGATAATGAATGGTCTACTGACCCTGATGATGCTGTTGCGTTTGACGGAAAATATGTATGGGTTCACATTGCAGATCCTGCTTCGACTGTTATGCCTGACAGTGCTGTTGATAAAAGTGCACGTGCAAGAGGTTCAACTCTTTATATTCCTGAAGGGGCAGCCCGCATGCTTTGTGAAAATGCCCTTACTGATTATGCTTTAGGTCTTACAGAAAAAAGTCGTGCTCTGTCATTTAGAATTGAACTTGATGAAAATGGAAATCTTATTGACTGCCAGGTATTTAAAACTATTGTAAATGTAAAAAGATTGACTTATCAAAAAGCAGATGAATTAAAAGATAGTGAAGAATTAAAGGCACTTTTTGAAATTGCCCGTAAAAATATTGAAAGACGTAATAAGGCTGGGGCTGTTCAGATAGATATTCCTGAAGTACATATTACAGTTGAGCCGGATACAAAAAAAGTTCAGATAAGTAATTGTGAACATCCTGAAAGTTCTGTTTTGGTGCGTGAAATGATGCTTTTAGCTGGAGAAGGTGCTGCAAAGTTTGCTTTTAAAAACAATATTCCTTTTCCTTATGTAAGTCAGGAAGCTCCTGATATTCCTTCAGAACTTCCACAAGGTCTTGCCCGCGAATTTAGGCTCAGGCGATGTATGAGAAAGCGTAATGTTGGTCTTACCCCTGCAATTCATTCAGGTTTAGGACTTGGAATGTATTCTCAGGTAACAAGTCCACTGCGACGTTATTCAGATTTAATTGCACATATGCAGTTAAGGGCTTTTCTTGACGGTCGTGAACTTTTGAATAAGGATACAATGCTTCTTAGGGTTAGCGAAGGTGATGCGGCTGCTGTTTCTGCTCATCAGGCTGAACGAAAGAGTAACATGCACTGGACTTTAGTCTATCTTTTGCAAAATCCTTCATGGACTGGAGAGGCTGTCTGTGTTGACAAGGGACCTAAGGGATGTCAGTTTTTTATTCCGTCACTTGCCCTGGAAACATATTTAATGCCGGCAGGAGAAGTTGAATTAAATTCAATTATAAACGTAAAGGTTAAGAGCATAAATCTTCCGGAACTTCAAGTTGAATTTATTCAGACAGTTTAGGTTAAGATGACAGAGAGTTTTTTATTTGTGAAGTGTTATGATTCTCTGGTTTTCGCTGCCACGGAACTTTAGCATGAGATTTTTCTTTTCTTCAATAAAAGGCCCGTCAACTAAAGTGTCAATGCATTTTAACATTCTGTCTGTGTAAGAAGTGTGTTTTCTTTTTCCTTCAAGTAAATCTTCTTCTAAGATATATCCTGTCCAGCACCATATGTCTTTTTGAGGAAAGTTTGTTTTTATTTTTTCTAAAAATGGAGCAAGAACTTCCTGGTTTTCTTCTTCAAAAGGTTCTCCTCCTAAAAGAGAAAATCCTTTTATAAAAGGTTTACTTAGGGCGTCAAAAATTTCTTTTTCTGTTGCCTGGGTAAATTCTTTTCCAAAGTTAAAGTTCCATGTTTCTTTTTGAAAGCAACCTGGGCATTTGTTCCTACAGCCACTTACAAAAAGAGAAACTCTTACACCATCTCCGTCTGCGACATCTATTTTTTTTATGTTTCCGTAATACATTTTAATCTTAAATCTTTACAGATGAAGTACGCGTTCCTTGATTTCTTGGGTGCGTCCTTGGTTCCAGTATTGAGTGCCAATGTAACCGCATGTACGGCGAGCAACGTTCATTGTTGACTGATCTCGGTTTTTGCACTGAGGGCATTCCCATACAAGTTTTCCGTCTTCGTCATTTACAATCTGTATTTCGCCTGTAAAACCACACTTTTGGCAGCAGTCAGATTTTGTATTTAATTCAGCATACATTATGTTTTCGTATATGTGTTTTAAAACTGCCATTACTGCCGGAATGTTCTGCTCCATGTTTGGTACTTCAACGTAACTTACAGCCCCACCCGGAGAAAGTTCCTGGAACTGGCTTTCAAATGTAAGTTTTGAAAAAGCATCTATTGGTTCAGTTACGTGTACATGGTAACTGTTTGTAATGTAATTTTTGTCTGTTACACCAGGAATCTCTCCAAATCGCATTTTAAGACATTTTGCAAATTTGTATGTTGTTGATTCAAGAGGTGTTCCGTAAAGGCTGAATGCAATATTTGATTCTTCTTTCCACTGCGCACATTTTTCATTCATGTGTTTCATTATTTTAATGGCAAATGGTGTTGCTTGAGGGTCTGTGTGAGGACGTCCTGTCATATATCGAACACATTCACAGAGTCCTGCGTATCCTAGAGAAATTGTAGAATATCCGTTGAAAAGAAGTTTATCAATTTTTTCTCCTTTTTCGAGGCGGGCAAGTGCTCCGTTCTGCCAGAGAATTGGTGCTACATCACTTGGTGTTCCTAAAAGTCTTTTGTGTCTTAAAAGAAGTGCCCTGTGGCAAAGTTCAAGGCGTTCGTCAAATATTTTCCAGAAGAGATTTTCGTCTTTGCCGGAAGAGCATGCAACGTCAACAAGGTTTATTGTAACAACACCTTGATTAAATCTTCCGTAGAATTTTGGACGACCTGTTTCGTCGCGGTATACTGTTAGAAATGAACGGCAGCCCATACATGGATAGCAGTTGCCTTCCTTTAGTTCAAACATCTTTTTTTCGGAAATATAGTCTGGTACAAGTCTTTTTGCAGTACACTTTGCAGCTAATTCCGTAAGATAGTAATATTTTGAACCTTCTTCGATATTGTCTGGTTCTAGAACGTATATAAGTTTTGGAAAGGCAGGAGTTACCCAATAGCCTTTTTCGTTTCTTACTCCCTTGTGGCGCTGTTTTAAAACTTCCTCGATGATAAGTGCAAGATCAGATTTTTCCTGTTCAGATTTAGCTTCGTTAAGGTACATAAAAACTGTAACAAAAGGACTCTGTCCGTTTGTAGTCATAAGTGTTACTACCTGATACTGAATTGTCTGAACACCGCGTGCAATTTCATCACCTAAGCGGCGACTTACAATTTTGTCAAACTGTTCCTTTGTAAATTTAACGCCTGTTTCTGCTTCTGTGTCTGAAAGTTCCTTTGCAATTTTTTTGCGGCTTACTTCTACAAAAGGTGCCAGGTGAGCAAGAGAAACACTTTGTCCTCCATACTGGCTTGAGGCAACCTGGGCAATTATCTGGGTTGCAATGTTACAGGCTGTAGAAAAAGAATGAGGACGGTCAATTTTTGTTCCGCTGATGACAGTTCCGTTTTGGAGCATGTCTTCAAGATTTACAAGATCGCAGTTATGCATGTGCTGGGCAAAATAGTCTGCATCATGAAAGTGGATTAAGCCTTCGTTGTGAGCCTGAACAATATCTTCGTCAAGTAAAAAGCGTTTTGTAATGTCTTTTGACACTTCTCCTGCCATGTAGTCACGCTGGACAGAAACGACAGTTGAATTTTTATTTGAATTTTCTTGTTTAACTTCTTCATTTGTACATTCAAGAAGGGTAAGAATCTGCTTGTCGGTAGAATTCTGTTTTCGCATAAGGGCGTGGCGGTAGCGGTAGGTAATGTAAATTTTTGCAAGATCAAAGGCACCTATGCGCATAAGTTCAGTTTCAACAAGATCCTGAATTGCTTCTACATTAAGTTCAACCTTGCTTGCGTTACATTTTTCTGCAACTTTTGAGGCCACTGCATTTATATATTCATCAGAAAGACGGTCTCTTTGAGGAATTGCATTATTAGCTTTTGTAATGGCCGTAGCAATTTTTCTAATGTCAAAGACAGCTTCTTCGCCGTTGCGTTTAATGATTTTCATTTTTCCCACCCAATTTATTGATTTTATATATTTAGCGTTAATTTTTTAGATTTTAGGTAAAAGTACGCTATATTTAGTGTTATATTAGTCACATATAGCTTTAAAAGCAATAGGTATTTGAGCGGAATTTAACATAAATTTAAAATTTAATTACAAAAAACTTTTTAAAAAAAATGCTATCTATTGTAGAAAGTAAGTTTTCTCATTAAAATCGCCTTATGATTACAATGAAATTTGGCGGAAGTTCAGTTGCAAATGCTGAAAGAATCCGTAACGTAGCTCAAATTATTCGTGCTTATCAGGAAAGTCGCCCTGTAGTTGTTCTTAGTGCAATGGGAGATACAACTGATCATCTTCTTGATGCAGCAGATATGGCTGTCTGTGGAACTGTAGATATTGCAAAAGTAGAAAAACTCCATTTTGATACTGCAAAGGAACTTGGTATTGATGTTCCTGCAATAAAAGAACTGCTTGATGAATTAAAAACACTTCTTACCGGAATCAGTATGCTTCGTGAATTAACTAAACGCAGTCGTGATTATCTTGTTTCTTTTGGCGAAAGAATGAGTGTAAGAATGATGGCAGCGTATTTAAATAAACTTGGAACTCCTGCAAAATTTTATGATGCCTGGGACATTGGAATGGTATCTGATTCAAATTATATGTCTGCAGAATTACTTGATGAAGTATGGCAGGCAATTCCACAGCACTTAAATGCATATAAAGAAGGCAAACAGAAGGAAATACCTATTGTAACTGGATTTATTGCAAAAGATAAAAAAGGAATTATTACAACTTTGGGCAGAGGTGGTTCAGATCTTTCTGCAACAATGATTGGTGCTGCGATGGGTGCTGAAGAAATTCAGACATGGAAGGACGTTGACGGAATTATGACAACAGATCCTCGTGTAGTAAAAGATGCTCGTCCAGTTGCAGAAGTAACTTATGAAGAAGCCCAGGAACTTGCAATGTTTGGTGCCCAGGTACTTCATCCTCGTTCAATGATTCCGTGCCGTAAGACAGGAACTCCAGTACGTGTAAAAAATTCTTATAATATAAAATCACCTGGCTCAATTATTGTAGAAAAACACAGTGGACAGATTCCTCTTGTTACAGCAATTACAAGTGTAAAAAATATAAGCCTTATAGACATTCAGTCAAACCGTATGTTTGGGGCTGCAGGATTTTTGGCTCATGTATTTAATCAGTTTTTAAAGTGGAATATTTCTGTTGATGTAATTGCAACATCTGAAGTTTCAGTATCTCTTACGGTTAATGCAAAAACAGACATTACGGGGCTTGTAGAAGATTTACAGAAAGCTGCAGAAGTAAATGTAAAAAAAGACAAGGCGATTGTTACTATGGTTTGTGATGCAAGTCGTTCAAGTACAATTTTATCCAGGGCATTTACGGCACTTGAAAAAGAAGAAATTAACGTTCAGATGATTTCTCAGGGTGCTTCAAAAGTAAATATCAGTATGATTGTTGACAGTAGCCAGATTGAAAGAACAGTTCAGGTTTTACATGCTGCTTTGTTTAATTAAATTATTTGCGAGGAAGATATGAAAATAGCATTGGTTGGATATGGAAAAATGGGGCATATGCTCGAAAGTACAGCACTTTCTTTTGGAGATGAAGTTGTTACTACAATAGATGTTATTGCAAATGATGCAAAAGTTAAGGTTGCTGCTGGAGATTATGAGGCTGTTGCAAAAGCTGTAAAAGAAAGTGGGGCGGAGGGAATTATTGAATTTACTCATCCAAGTTCAGTTATGGGAAACATAAAGGCTTTGCTTCCTTTAAAACTTCCTTTAGTTGTTGGAACAACTGGCTGGAATGACAGACATGAGGAAGTTGCACAAATGGCCAAAGATTGTGGCGGAACTATTATGACAAGTGCAAATTTTTCAATAGGAGTAAATCTTTTTTATAAAATTGTTGAAGAAGCAGCAAAGCTTGTAAATGAATTTGATGAATATGACGCTGCTGTCTGGGAAATGCATCATAATCAGAAGGCTGACAGTCCAAGTGGAACTGCTCTTGATGTTGCAAAACATCTTTTAAATGGCTTTACAAAAAAGAATGAAATTGTAACAGATGCTTTTCATACAAAGCCAAATGCAAATCAGCTTCATGTTTCTTCTACAAGATGTGGCTCTGTCCCTGGAACGCATACTGTATTTTTTGATTCTCCTGCAGATACAATTGAATTAACACATACGGCTCGTTCAAGACAGGGCTTTGCCAGTGGTGCTGTTCATGCTCTTGAAAATCTTAAAAAATTTCTTGATCAGGGAAAACTTGTACCAGGTAAGCTTTATGGTATGAACGACCTCTTTAATTTTTAAAAATTGATAAAATTTTGAATGATTATTGTTTTAGAAGTTGTTGTCTGAAAAAAATAGTTGACTTCCTGAGGCGTGTTGAGTGTATAGAGGGCTGGTACAGGCGGAAGAATTATTATTATATTTTTTTATAAAAAAAAGAAAAAATATTTAAAATAAGTGTTGACAAGTTTTAAGAGGA
>CAZALL010000076.1:0-8432 GCA_964485955.1 uncultured Treponema sp.
AAGAAGCAGTAACAAGCGGTAAAGCCCTCTCAAAATTTTTAGAAAATGTAAATGCTCAAGGTGGAAATGCAGAAAAACTTCTTGAAGAACAAAACAAAAGACGCTCTCCTTTCCATAGGGAATTATTTGCAAAAGAAGACGGCTACTTAAAAATACATGCTTACAAAACTGGCTGTGCCTGCATTGACTTAGGAGTTGGTCGTACAAAGACAAGCGACAGCGTAGATCCTGATGCAGGAATTATCTTTAGTCACCGTGAAGGAGATTTTATACACAAGGGAGAAAAAATTCTTGAGCTTTATGCAAAAAATTTACAGGCACTTGAAAACGGAACTGCATCCTTAAAAAATGCAATAAGTTACAGTCAGACAAAAATAGAAAAACTTCCGCTTATTGCAGATGTTATAAGAACTTAAAATATTGCATTTTCAAAAAACTAAAAAAAAAATTAATTACAGGAAAATAGATTTTGAAAAACTGGAACAAAAAGAAAGTTACAAAAAGTGAAATTGAAGAACTTGAAAAAAAATATGGTCTTGATCCCCTTACAGCAAGTATTTTTGTAAGAAGAAATATTTTAAATGGAAGAGACTTGCTTTATTTTCTTGAAGATGATCTTCGCTATCAGCACTCTCCTTTTAGTTTTACAACAATGGAAGACGCTGTTGACAGAATTTTAAATGCAAAGGAAGAAGGCGAAAAAGTTCTTATCTTTGGAGACCGCGATGTTGACGGAGTAAGTTCTACAACAATTTTGTATGACTGTCTTAAAGAAATGGGCATTGATGTCAGCTACAGGCTACCAGAAGGAAACGATGCATATGGTCTTTCGATGCAGGCTGTTGACGATTTTGCAAAGGAAAGCGGAACTCTTATAATCACCGTAGACTGCGGTATTTCAAATGCTCAAGAAGTAAGTCATGCTGCAGAACTAGGGATTGACGTAATTGTAACGGATCATCACAATCCTCCTGAAATTCTTCCAAATTCTGCAATTATAATAAATCCAAAAGTTACGGAATGTGAATATCCTTTTAAAGACATTTCCGGGGCTGCAGTTGCATTTAAACTTGCAAGTGCCCTCAGGTTTTCGCAAAGTCAATTCTACAAAGAAGAAATTACTTTAATGAATGTAGAACCTGTTAACGAAGCATTTAAAATTGAATGTTTAAAAATCAGAAATCTCGTTCCTCAATCAAGAATTTCAGAAACAATCGTTCCAGGTACAATCAGCATAATGCAGACAAGGCTTCCGGATTTTTTAAGCGGTCAGCAAATTTTTGTCTGGGACGGAGAAACAAATAAAAAATTTCTTAAAGAAACTTTTGGTTCTTCTGTTGAATTTAATTTTATAGACATAAGAGAAGAAATTGTAAAAATTTTTCCATGGGTACAGGGAATATCACTTCTAAGACTTAAAGAAATGTCCCGTATTGCAAAATATGGAAATCACCCTGCAACAGAGACAGGCTCTTTCTACAATCTGTTTGTAACTTTCTGCCAGCAGAAAATAAAAATGTCTGCTCCCCAATTTGTAAAAGCCGAAGAAAAAGATTTACAGCTTGTGGGACTTGCAGCTATTGCAGACATAATGCCCTTAAAAGACGAAAACAGAATATTTGTACGCAAGGCACTTTCTTTTATAAACTCTGGAAAATCAAGACCCGGTTTACTTGAACTCCTTTCTCATTTAAATCTTCTTGGCAAGAGAATAACTTCAACTACACTAAGCTGGGATGTAGTATCAAACTTAAACGCAGCCGGAAGGTTAGGTCATCCTGAATACGCAGCAGAACTTTTTCTTTCAAAAGATGCAGGTCAACGAGAAACAATGGCAAAAAAAATAATTGAACTAAATGCCCAGAGAAAACAGCTTACAAATGATGCAGTATCTTTTGCTGCAATTCAGGCTGGTGCATCAATTTCAAATTTCAACAATAAACTCTGCCTTGTAATTGACGAAAGAATAAATCGTGGAGTAAGTGGAATTTTAGCAGGTCGGCTGGTAAGCCAGTACAATGTTCCTGCAATAGTTGTAACTTTTGTAGAAGATAATGCAATTGGTTCAATGAGAAGTTGCAGAGGCTATGATCTTACAAACTTTATGAATTCCCTGTCGGATATTTTTACAAGCTATGGAGGACATGCTTTTGCAACAGGTTTTAGTTTTGAAAGAAGCAAACTTAATGACTTTGAAAAAAGAGTAAAAGAACTTTCACAGCTAATCGAACTTGAAGAAGAAAATCAAAATACAATTGAAGTCGATGCAGAAATTCCACCTTCATACCTTACGCCAAAACTTCTTGAAATTACAGACAGATTTGAACCCTTTGGAGAAGAAAATAAAGAACTTATTTTTATGGCAAAAAATGTTCATGTTCAAGATGCAAAAGTTTTAGGAAATACAGAAAAACTACATTTAAAACTCACGCTGGATGGAGCAAACTGCAAATGGCCCGCACTCTTCTGGAACGAAGGCGAAAGACTTCACAAAGAGTTTGAAATTGGTGACAAAATTGACATTCTTTTTCATGTAGAAAGAAATTTTTTTAATGGAATTGAAAGCGTACAAATGATTCTCATAGATCTTAAAAAAAGCACAGGAGACAACAAATGACTTTAAAAAAATTATTTTCAGTACTTTTACTTGCTATGTCTGTTATTTTTTCAACATATGCAAAATCTGGAATTTTCAACAGTGAAGCTTACGACATCGCATTAAATTACACTGACACTTCATACCCCGGTGATGCAATTTTTATCCGTATGAAATTCAGTGAAAATAAAAAAATAAAAAAATCAAAAGAGCACTCTCTTAAAATTACTGCAAGTGCAAAACTCTATAATGGCGAACAATCTGTTGGAACAAGTGACTTTTACATTCTTAACGAAAAAAAATCTGAAAAAAATAAAGTTACTCTTCTTACAGGTATTCCACTTTCTTCATGGCTAAAAGAAGGAACATATACTCTTAAAATAAATTACATATTTGACCAGGATGAAGAAATGGAGTTTGAACTTCCAGTTGAATTAAAAACAAAAGAATTTATTACAGAAAAAATTCCCCTAGATAACAAAAATACAAGCATCAAGACAAACACAAGTCCTGAGCGTATGAAACAAATTGAAAAACTAAATAAAATTCTTGCAACAGTAAATCCTGAGGCAGTATATCAAACGAGTGCCTTTAACGTACCTGTAAACTCTACAAGATACACTTCATTTTTTGCAGACAGAAGAACTTATGTTTATACAAACGGAAAATCTTCAACAAGCCTTCACTATGGAAAAGACTATGGAGTCCCAACAGGAACTGAAGTTTTCTCTTGTGCGAGAGGAAAAGTTGTTCTTGCCGAAACAAGAGTTTCAACAGGTTATTCGATTGTAATTGAACACCTTCCAGGTCTTTATTCTCTCTACTATCACTTAAGTGAACTAAAAGTAAAAGAAGGTGACATTGTAAATGCAAATGATCTTATTGGCTTAAGCGGAGCTACTGGTCTTGCGACAGGCCCTCACTTGCACTGGGAAATGCGACTTAATATGGAAGCCGTAAACCCAGATTTTTTTACAAGCGACTTTAGTTTTTCTGATTCTGAACTGAATATAAAAAAGACCCGTAGTACACAAAAATAAAATTTAGGCATTTGCTTTAAAGTAAGATTTTTCTTAACTTAAGGCAAATGCTTTTTGCAAATGCCTTTTATTTAAGCAGTGATAAAAATTGTTCTTCATTAATTATTTTAATTCCTAAACTTGCAGCTTTTAAATTCTTTGATGAACCACTTGAAGTATCATTTGTAACAAGATAGGACAGATTTTTTACAACAGAAGATTTACAGCTTCCTCCATTTTTCTTAACAAGTTCTTCTGCATCAGAACGCTTCATTGTATGAAGTTCACCTGTAAAACAAAATGACATTCCGCTTAATTTTCCGTCACTTAACCCTTCTTTTACAATAACAGTTTTTGAATCAACAAGAGACATAATTTCATCTTTATTTTCTGCAAGTCCCTGTACAAAAACATGAGCCATTATTTGAGCAAAACCATAAATCGAGGCAACTTGTTCTTCACTGGCAGCAAACATTTTTTCAAGAGTATTAAATCCTGCTTCAAGAAGTTTTTCTACATAAGTTTCACCAATACCTTCTATATCAAAACCTGCAATAAATTTTGAAAGACTTATCTCTCTGTGAGACTGAATCGAATCATAAACTTTTTGTGCTCCCAAAGACTTTTTGTCACTAGCCATACTTTCCTGGTTAAGAAAAAATGGTGTAAGTGAATCAACTGTTAAAGCATAGATATCAGAAATGGAAGAAACTATTTTTTTATTAAAAAGTTCAGTTATTAAAGTTTCGCCTAAATCCCTTATGTCAACTACCTGAACCCATTTTAAAAGCTGATGAAGTACACGCTTAGAACAATTTTTATTTGGACAATAAAGTCTTGTTCCTTCATTTACTAAAGAACTTCCACAAGTTAAACATTTGCATGGAATTTTTATTTCTTTAGAATCTTTTTCTTCTTCGTCTTCAAGTACACTTTCAATTTTTGGAATAATTTCACCTCGTTTTACAACGACCGCATGACTTCCAATTTTTAAACCAAGTGCTTTAATTGTATTTGGATTTGCAAGACTTGCCCTGCTGACTTTAGTTCCATTTAAATCAACTGTATCAAATACTGCAACTGGTGTATAAGTAGCTCCTGATTCATTCCATTCAACTTTTCTTATAACACTAACAGCTTCTTCAAGACTAAACTTAAATGCAATCTGTCTGTCAGGTCTTGCCCTGGATGCATCTTCATGATTTACAAAACGTTCTTTTATTACAAGACCATCTATATCATAATCAAGATTTTTTCTTATCTCCATTACATGCGAACGGTAGGAAATTACATCATCAGATGTCTTACAAATTTTCAAAGGAACCGTATTAAAACCGCATTGATTTAAAAAATCAAGTTTTCCTTCTTCATCATTATAAGGTTGCTCTCCTTCTGTTGCCCACACATCATATGTAATTAAAGTTAAATATTCACTCCCCTGTCCGTCTTTTCTTTTCATAAGACCATTTGCGGCATTACGGCAGTTTGCTTTGTCCTTAAATTTTGTTTCATGAACCTCATGAGTCATTATGACTTCACCACGAACACCACCTGTAAAATTAAAAAGGTTTCCGTTTATGTAAAGTTCACTTCTAACACCATTCATTTTAATGGCATTATCTGTAATTACATCTCCTGTAGTTCCGTCCCCACGTGTTACTGCACGAAGAAGTTTTCCATTTTTATACTGAAGTTCAAGACTTGCTCCGTCAAGTTTATATTCAACAAGATATTCTGAATAATTATGTTTTTGTGCCCACTCATTAAACTGTTCAGGATCAGCAGCTTTTTCCTGACTACCCATAGGCATTATATGTTTTGCTTTCTGAAAATTACCGGAATCAGCACCTACTTTTTTTAAAACCAAGGAATCCGGTGAAAGAACTTTTAATTCATCCCAAAGCTTATCAAATTGAGCATCACTTATTTCACCCTCACCGTTATAATATGAAGTCTGATATTTTACAATTAATTTTTCAAGTTCACTGATACGTTTTTGCCTATCACTTAAACTTTGAACAGAATCTATATCAAACAAATCCATCTTTTATTCCTTTGGCATTTTTATAAAATACAGTTCATGAATCTCTCTTCCAGCATCAAGCCCTTTTTGTTCAAACTTTGTACGAGGTCTCCATTTTTGATGAGGAGCATAATTATCATATTTATTTTTAAGAGTCTGTGTTAAAGTTAATTCTTCTAAAGCAGACTGAGCATAAGCATCCCAGTCAGTTGCAAAATAAAGATAGCCTTGAGGAAGAAGTTTTGAAGCAAGTAAATTTGTTCTTGGCCGCTGAAGCATTCTTCTCTTATGATGCTTTTTTTTAGGCCATGGATCTGGAAAAAAAATATGTATACCAGAAAGAGATCCATCAGGAATCATATTTTCCAGAACTTCAATTGCATCATGCGAAATTATCATTACATTTTTTAAGGGACGTTTTTCAATTTCTCCTAAGAGACGTCCAACTCCAGGAATATGAACTTCAAGACCTAAGTAATTAATTTCAGGATTATCCTGAGCAATTTTTGCAGTTGCCTGTCCCATACCAAAACCAATTTCAAGTACAACAGGATTTGTATTTCCAAACACATCTACAAAATTAAGAGTTTTTGTTTCATAGGGAATGCAGTATCTTGAAGACAATTCTTCATAATTTCTTTTTTCACTGTCAGTCATTCTTCCGGCTCTTATAACATAAGTTTTTACAGCACGATGAAAAGGAGTATCTGATGTTTCTAAAATATTTGTTTCATTTTCCATATTATTTTTCCGGTGTAGTAGTCATTTCTTCTTTGTGAACAGTATTTAATTGTCCTTCTGATTGTGGAAGAATTTCTACAGGCATCATGCACACGACAGAATTTGTTAGAGGTGCAAAAACCTGTCTTTTAGTTACAGCCTGGGGATATTCTCTTTTTATATCACTATTACTTTGCCAGGCAGATTTTTTATTTGCAAAATAAAGTAAATCATTGTCAGAATTGTAAAGTGCAATTTTTTCAGAATAACCTACAGGAAGTAATGAAGAAATTGCCCCAGCAGTTTTACCTTCAAAATCTTTTGGATAGGAAACATAAATACTTGAATCTGTTTCTTCGCCAGAAGACTGAGTATAAAAAACACTATATTTTCCCTGAGGTATTTTACTTCCACTTGCTGCAACAAGATTTGTATATCCTGCCCATGTCTTTTTATCTTTTGCAAGAATTTTTCTTGGATTTTCAATCTTCCAGACAAGACCTGTTTCGTCATGCACTACACTAATATTTTCTACCCTCTGAATTTCATCAGCTTCAACAAAAACACTTAAACGAACAGAAGGCTGTGTATTTTCATCTGCAAAATCAAAAACCACGGAATAAGACACAGCGTCAATTTTCGGTTCAGAAGATGAACAGGCACAAAATAAAAATGCAAGCGAAAGAAAAAAAACAAAAAGTAAAAAAAAGGGTTTAGGTTTCATTTTTAAAAATTAAAGATAAGATTAATGACCGTAAGTTCACTGGCAGAAAACTGATTTACCAGTGACTCAAATTTTATATTAACCTTTTTGCAGGCATCATCAAGATAAGAAAGATAATAAAGACCTAAATCTGTTCCTTCACTTCCTTCCGGCATCTGACGATAAAAGTCAATAAGAGATTTTTTGTTAAGATCCGCAGACATCTTTGTTTCAATATTTTCTTTTACTTCCTGAAACTCATCATCTTTATTATAAAGCGTTATCTGAAGTCTTCCCTGTTTACCAATTGAAGAAGAACCTCCTCCAAGCTTCCATGAAAGAAATACAAGTTCATGTTTTCTTTCCAATTCCTGAATTATTTTGGCACGAATATCTGGTTCAAAAATAAGAGTGTCGCAGTTATCCATTCCGCGGTACATATTTCTGGCTTCCTTACGCATGTTTGTATTTTCGCAGTTAAGGGCTAATTCCATTACCATTACAGAAATATATTCAGCAACTTTTGATTTATCCATATATTCAGCTAAAGCCATACGGACCGCACTCATAATCTGACTAAAACCATCTACCTTAAAAAACTTTGTAATTATATACCAGTTCATAAGGCTTAAACGGTTCATAAATTTTTCTGTCATAAGAAGATAGACATTTTTTTCTTCCGGACTATATTCTTTATTTTCCATAATGCTTTTCCAGACTGGTTCAAGAATTGTTTTTCTTGAAAGCTGAATCGTAGCATCTTTTGTAGCAAGAGCAACCCTAAGCTGTTTATCAGGAATTCTTGTTTTTTCATCAATCAGCTGGGAAGGATGAGCCCGGTTATATTTACGTATACAGTCACACTGAACTAATGAATCAAATATCTGACGGTCAAACTGTTTATAGAGAATTGAAAATACAATGAGTTTTGAAAGATCCATAATCTCTTGACGTTTTGAAACAAATTCACTCATTGAAATTTCTATTTTTGAAATGTAATCAACCAGAATCATGTTTTGAATTGAAATTGGCGAAAAGTGATTTAACGAAATGCCGTATTCTTCAACATTATCTGCAAGACGAAAGCGAAGAAGCTTTTTTTTATGACTAATAAAATGAGATGCACCATGCTCTGTCAAAATAACCTTAAGCGGTAAATCGAGCATAAATTTTTTTTCACTAGCCATTTATTTTAAACTCCTGCGAACTTCTAATTTTTATTTAAAGTTTATTTTCCTATTATACAACAAGGTACTTGCATTGTAAACAGTATTTAATTATTCTATAAACATGTCATTTTTTAGAAAGAGTAAACTGCTTTTATTACTATCACTGTTATTTTTTACAAGAACTCTTTCACTTTTTGCAGAA
>CAZALL010000077.1:0-8394 GCA_964485955.1 uncultured Treponema sp.
TGAGTAACTGTCTGTCTTACCCTTCTGGATTTCAAAGAAGTATTTATTTCCGTTAAGCTGATTTCCAGCATTGAGTACAGGCCATGAATTTCCGCTCTTATAATTAAGGCTTACAAGATCCTTAAGGTTATTTTTTTCAATAAGTTTACCACTCTTTGTATTCTGATTGAAAACCCTTACAGTTCTGTTGTCCTTAAGTGTAATTACAAGGTCATTCATTGTTCCCTTAGGAATGTCAACCATGCCCCACCAGTATTCTGCTTTAGTAGCTTTTGTTGCTGAGAATTTAGCAGGACGTGATTTAGCATTGCTCTTTGAAGAAGAAGGATCTGCATTAAAGAGACCTATCATCAAAGGCATAACAGTCTTACCGCGACTTTCTATTTCTTCCTTAATTGCAATTTCCTTGTTTATTTCTGCAATTTTTGCATTAAGATTATTTTTCTGATCTTTAGCATCTGAAAGAACTTCTGAACCTACATCCTTTGGATACTTGGCAACAAATGCTTCAAGTTCAGCATAGATTGAGTCCATATTTTCACCAACAGCCTTGTAGTGGTCACGAATGTCATAAACAGTAAATGAACCGTTCTTTCCATGGCCTGTACCTTCTTCCGGCTGACGTGCAAATTCTTCACCCATACGGTCTTTGTAAGAATAAGCCTGTGTACGGAAAGCAGAAGAACGCTGAATCTTAATATCCTGGCGAACCTTTTTAAATGCCTTCTGATTTACAGTTACACCAGCTTTATCACCTACACCTGAATTTTTTACAAGTGCATTAACTTCTGATTCTACAGCAGGACACTTTGCAATAATTGCATCATAGGCTGCAACTTTTTCATCAAAATTTTCAATTTCACCAGCTTTTTCTGCCTGTGAAAGAAGTGACTGTCTTTTTGAAGAAATTGAATTTACAACATCAACTTCTTTTCCAGCAACAGAAAGTTCACTGTTTGTACCATAAAGTTTTAAAGCCTTATTATACATTGTTTTTGCTTCAGTAATTTTTTCTGCAGCAAGAAGCTTGTCAATACGACCGGCAGCAAGATTTGCACCCCTGTTACATACATTTGCAGGAAGTTTAAGGGCACTGTCAATTGCACCAAACTTATTCATAGCAGTATTACATACCGAAAGAAGTTTTGCTTCATTAGTTGACTTAATTGAATCTGTTGAATCAAGAGCAGCAAGACCTGCCTTATACAATGTTACGTAATTTAAATATTTTTTCTGTTTAGAACTATCCTGGATTTCTTCCCAGTATGCTGTAGCAGCTTCAGGACCTCTGGTATTCCATGCAACAGCACCCTTACCAACAGCAGGATCCTTATCCTCAATAGTAGCAGTTGTTTCACAAGCCGTAAAAAGCAATGCAACTGCAGCTAATAATGCTATACTTACTTTTTTCATTATTCTGTTACCTCCTTAACAAGACGGAAACCAACATCAACATATGTAGAAGCTTCGTCTATATTTTTAAAGTTGGAAATTCTTAAATCTGCAGGACCGTCCATCCAGGAACCACCCTTAACTGTACGAACTGCTGATTCTTCAGAGCGTTTTGTTGAAGTCCATTCCCATACATTGCCGGACATATCCAAAAGCCCCCATTCATTTTTTCCATTTTCAAATGAGCCTACAGGAGAAGTAGCAGTATATGTACCATTTCCCTTATAGTTAGCAGTTTTAGCCTTAGAAGGATCTTCATCACCCCAAGGATAAATTACTTCAGCTCCTGCACGTGCAGCAACTTCCCATTCGTCGTCTGTTGGAAGACGATATTTTAAACCAGTCTGTGCAGAAAGCCACTGAGCATATGCTTGGGCATCCAAAGCACTTATACCGATTACAGGCTGATCGGCCTGGTTATAATCATAGTTGTCAAAATATTCAGGATTTACTTCTGAATGAGTAGTAAAAAGATATGCAGCGTACTGCCAGTTTGTTACAGGACAAATGTCAATTGCATAAGAAGCAAGACTTACTTCACGGGCAGCTTCTTTTGGATTAGCCCTGCGGTCTGTTGTAACACTGCCAGTTTTATAGTCACCAGCAACAACAGTAACAGAAGGATATCTTTCATTAATATCAGAAACATAAACATAAGAACCTTCTACAGAAGATTCTGCATCAAGCTGTCTCATAGCCTTAGATGCATGCTGTGATGTAGAAAAGGCAGTAGAAACAGTAAGGCTTACAATCTGATTAAGATAAAGTTCAGATGAAGGATATGTAAAAGAAGCCTGACCGTTTTCATCAGTTGTAACAACATCAATTACATCTGCAATTTCTTCACCCTCAACAGTAATTGGAAGATAAGCAATAGACCAGTCAATTTTTACGGAAAGACCGCTGATAGCCTTTGAATTTTTATCAGTAACAGAAACAAGATATTCAGTTGAAGGACCAACAATTCCGTCTGGAACTGAAATTTTAAATACAAGATTAGAAACAATTGATGCACATGAATTTTCTACCTTACGTGCAAGAAGTTCTGTAGCACCATTGGCAGTCTTTAAAGTTTCGCTTACACCGTTTTCTGCAATTACATTAAGAATTGAAACAGCATTGTTAAGTCTGTCAGCTACACTGCCCTTATTAAGATTATCAAGATTTGACTTAAGGGAAGCACGAAGTTTTTCATGATAAGAAGCTTCTTCCTTGTCCCAGTCAGAAACCTTAATTCTGTATGTTACATCCGTACCAGTCTTATTTGTCTTAAAAGGCGAAATCTTTGGAAGTCTTGCCTTAACACATTCATCACTTACAGTAACATTAGATGCAATTGGATCCGTAAGTCTTACAGTAGAAGTAATAGCCGACTGAACCAAATCTTTTTTTGCAAGTTCTTCTGCCTCTTCTTTTGTTGAACCAATTCCATAACCATAATAGAAACCAGCTTCTTCTTTTACTTTATTTGTCTTTGGCTTAGAAAAAGCCACCCCACCACAAACAAGACTAAAAGTAACCAAAGTAAACAGAAGTTTAAGATGATTTTTTTTGTTTAACATTTAATTTTGTCTCCTTGCATAAATTTCTTTTTTTTGGAATACAAAGAGTTTACCACAGTTTTTTACTTTTTTAAAAAATTTCTTTTATTTTTTTAGAACTTTTTAAAATTCAGCGTAAAACCAGATAACTCATACCAATCTTAAGAAGGATAATCAAAAAAAAACAAGTGTCAAGGGTCTTAAAAAAATAAATTTTTACTATACATTTATACATGACAAAACAAAGGGCGTGCCGGCAGTAAAAACTGCCGTCGTGCTTTGCGGGGTTGCGCTAGTGCTCCATTGCTTTGCAACGGCTTCGCCGCCCCTCCAATCACTCACGCGTTAAATTATTTTTTTTTACCAGCATTCTCTATTCAACACAGGAACGAACCACACGAAAACCATAACTGTAATAATTAATACAACTAGGAATTTGGCTATACCTAGAAGAAACAGAGCAATAGCAGGCAAATTCATTCCAACCACCCCCACGTATAACACGTTTACTGCCAGAGTCGGAACCAGTTACAGGCGTGCTACTATCTACAGTTTCGCTATACCAATCCCAGCACCACTCCCATACATTGCCACTCATATCATATATACCCAGCCTATTTGCTTTCTTCTTTCCCACTTCATGGGTACCGCATCCACTTTCATTGAGTGTCACTTTACTTGAACCTGTTGTTCCTGTCTTATTGTTGTAGCAGTACCAACCTACTGTGTCCAAACCTTCATTGATTCTTGACTCATAAGTTCTATTGTTACCACTTTCTGTATTTGCACCACTAAATGTGTAATCCCAGTCAGCAACCTTAGAATCGCCTCCACGGGCTGCGTATTCCCACTCAACTTCGGTAGGCAGGCGATACCCGTTTGCATTATCTACTAAAGTTACATCTGCATCTGAAATATGTCCTTCAGAAACTGTTTTTACTGTAATTTCGTATGCACAAGTTAAATCTTCCTGTACACTTCTTGCATTACAGTAATAAACTGCATCATACCAGGTAACACGTTCTACAGGACGTTTGCCATAATCAGTTCCAAAATTAACGGCAAAATCTGATTTATTTTCTTCTGTACACCAAGACGGCTCTGTTGCAAGTGTATAGTCAGTTTCACCAACTGTTACAGTTTGATTCTGCATTACTTCTTTGTACTCTGCTTGAGTTACTTCGTATTTCCCAATGTAAAAATCACTCAGAGTTACAGTACGACCAGCCAGAAACACGCCAAAGTAATTGTTTGTATAGTCTGTACCTGTAATCGTTCCGCCCTTCACTTTTATAAAGCCAGATGGTTCTGTATCTGCCGTTGAAGTACCACCATCTCCAGAAATTTCTGTACTGCCACCATTACCAGTACCACTAATTTCAGAACATCCTGCAAATATCATACATGCACACACTGCCAGTAAGACGTACTTAATTTTTTTCATCGTTTTTCTCCATTACGTTTAATGAAATTTAAAAAACAAAAAGACCGTCTGAACCCCGCAAATTTTTCCACGGACGCAAACGGTCTTACATTTACCAAATAAATTTTATCAAAGAAACTTTTATCGATGAACTGAACTGAACTGAACTGAACTGAACTGAACTGAACTGAACAAAATGTTTCTCCTTTAAAAATTTGTCAACACTTTAATTTATAAATTTTCTGTTATTTTACAAAACTATTTATTTTTAATCAATCACCAAATTCAAGATAACAAGGTCTTGTTAGAAATGATAAAAAAAAAGTGATTTGCGTAGCAAATCACAAATCCGTGTGACAAAAAAATAAGTCTTTGTATTTCAAAGACTTAAAATTCACAAGACCTCTAAAAATATGCCTGCATATCAAGAATACTGTTTATCAATTGCGGTAATAATGCAAAAGAAAAAGCTAATGCAAGAATTGTAAAAATTACACCAAGTACAAGTGAAATTATAGAACAAATTATTCCGGCTTTTGCATATGATGTCTTTTTGTTTTTATTCTGAAGTACCCCTAAAACAATTCCTATTACAGAAAAAGGCAGTCCACAGAAAAACGAAAGTATACCAAAAGTAAGAGAAATAATTCCTAATACTTCCCCGCCTGTTTTTTTTGAAGAAGTTACCGTTTCTTGTGAACTAGTACCATCTTTTGAAGCATTAGAAAAAGTCGCATCAACTTCTTCCTGTGTTACATTCCATGGGTCATTTTCTGCCATAATATTCTCCTTAAATTTATAAATTACTCACCAGAAATTATAGTATATATTCTATTTAAATCTTCCTTAGTAAAATATTCAATTTCAATTCTTCCGCGTTCAAAATTTCCCTTAAGAAGAACTTTTGTTCCAAGCTTTTCTATAAATTTATTTTCTATTGCAATATAATCAGGATCACGGGTATCCGGCTTTTTTACACTAGGCTTTTCTGTTCTTTTTGCCCTTGAGCCACCGTTAAGTTCAACTGCCATTTCTTCAGCCTGTCTTACACTTAAGCCCTGTCCCTGAATTTTTGCATAAAGTACACGCTGATCTGCATTACTTGTAACGCTTAAAAGTGCACGTGCATGACCTGGAGTTAAAGTACCTGCCGCAAGAGAATTCTGCATATCTTCCGGAAGTTTTAAAAGACGCATACTGTTTGCAACTGTACTTCTATCTTTTCCAACCCTAAGTGCAACTTCAGCCTGAGTAATGCCTTCAAGTTCCATAAGTCCGTTATAGGCTAAAGCTTCTTCAATTGGATTTAAATCTGTACGCTGAATGTTTTCAACAAGGGCAACTTCAAGTTTTTTTGCATCACTATATTTTCTAAGCTGAACTGGAATTTTTTTAAGTCCCGCTGCCTTTGAAGCACGAGTTCTTCGCTCCCCTGCAATTATATAAAAAGTTCCGTCTCCTGCATCTTCAATAATTACCGGAGATAAAACTCCTTCTCTTTTTACAGATTCTGTAAGTTCCTGAAGTTTTGCTTCATCAAAATAAGTTCTTGGCTGACGGGGATTTGGTTTTAATAAAGCAGGATCAACCCACAACGTTCCTTCGCTGTCGGCTTCAATTCCCTGAGGAAGATTTGATTTTTTTACTAAAGGGGCAGCAGAAGCAGTTTCTTTTTTTTCAGAAGAAAATTTATTTTCAAGTTCCTCTTCTTCACTCATAAGAGCTGCAAGACCTTTTCCTAAAGCATTTCTTTTAGCCACGACTTAATACCTCTTCTGCAAGCTTTTCATAACTTTTTGCACCAACACAGTTTGGATCATACTGACAGATTGCCTGACCAAAAGAAGGTGCTTCAGAAAGTTTTACATTACGCGGAATAATTGTATTAAAAACAATATCTTTAAAATATGACTTAACCTGCATTACAACGCTCTGTGCAAGACGTGTACGGCTGTCATACATAGTAAAAAAGATTCCGCCTATTACAAGATTTGGATTTGTTTTTTTCTGAACTTTTTTAACAGTCTGAAGAAGAAGTGTAATTCCTTCAAGTGCAAAATATTCACACTGCATTGGAACAAAGACTTCATCCGCAGCAGCAAGTCCGTTTAATGTAAGAATTCCCAAAGAAGGAGGACAGTCAATTAAAATATAATCATAATCAGGACGAAGAGGTTCTATTGTTTCTTTAAGATAAAATTCGCGGTCTTCCTGATCAACCAGCTCAATTGCGGCACCGGAAAGGTCAATAGATGCACTTATTACATCAAGATTTTTTATTTCAGTATGCTTAATAGCCTCTGATGAAGTACAGCTTCCTGCCATAAGTTCGTAAATTGTAGGTTTATCCTTACTTACACCAATACCACTGGACATATTGCCCTGAGAGTCAAAATCAATAAGAAGAACTTTTTTTCCAGCCAATGCAATGTAAGCGCCAATATTTATGGCAGAAGTTGTTTTTCCAACTCCACCTTTCTGATTTACAAAAACAAATACCTTTCCCATAATCCAACACTATATCATTTTTTTTATTTCAAGTATATAGTAGATTTATATGTTAATAAAAGCAAGTTTTTCAAAAGCAGACAAAAATATTTCTGCAATAATGAACAAAGATTATATAAAGGCAAAAATTACCCTCTTAAACTCTGGAAATGCAGGTAATTCAGCAAAAGAAAAAAAATATTCTCTTGAACTTTTTACACAAAAACAGTCTTTTACAAAAATAATCACTGAAGACGAAGCTCAAAAATTTATTGATGACAATGCTGGTAGCACTTTTAAAAATGCAATAATCTTTACAGACAAAGAGGAACTTACATATCTTTCAAACAGACACGGTGAAATAAAAATTTTACACAAAAATTTAAGACAGGATAATGCATTGCAATTTATTCCACAAAATGCAGGCGGAAGAAAAAAGAATTATATTATCAAAGAAGGATGCCCCGTACCTTTTTTAGTTGAACTTGGAGTAATGACAAAAGAAGGAAAAGTTATTTCTGCAAAATATGACAAATTTAGGCAGATAAATCATTTTTTAACTTTTATAGACGACGTTATTCCACAAGTAGAAAAAATTAAAGGCATTCCTTTTACAAAAGAAAATCCACTGCGCATTGCAGACTTTGGTTCAGGAAAAAGCTATCTTACATTTGCAACATATTATTTCTTAAATGACATAAAAAAAATTCCAGTAGAAATAAAAGGACTTGATTTAAAGGAAGACGTAATTGCAAACTGTTCAAAACTTGCAAAAAAACTCGACTGCAAAAATTTAAGTTTTTCTGTAGGCGACATTGCAAATGCATCTTACGACAAAGCTCCTGACATTATAATCACCCTGCACGCCTGTGATACGGCAACTGACTTTGCACTTGACTATGCTGTAAAAAATAATGCCTGTGCCATTTTAAGCGTACCCTGCTGCCAGCACGAAATTAACCTTCAGTTAGAAAAGAAAAATTTTTGCCTTTCAAGTCCACTTTCTTCAATAAGCAGATACGGTCTTTTACGAGAAAGATTTTCAAGTCTTGCAACAGATGCCATTCGTGCAGAATTATTAGAAGAAGAAGGCTACAATGTTGAACTTTTGGAATTTATTGACATGGAACATACTCCAAAAAATATTTTAATCAAGGCAGTAAAAAAATCTTTGGAAAACAAAAATGCCTCTACATCTTTCCAGAAGGCAAAATTACAGTCACAAGAAAGAGTAAAGGCTTTAATGAATGAACTTGATGTAAATCAAAAACTTTTTACTTTACTGAATAAAAAATAATTTAAAAAACAGCTATAGAATATAATCTTCAATAAAACGACCAACTCCGTCTTCTTCGTTTGTATATTCTGTAACAAAATCAGCTTTTATTTTAAGAGCATCTTTTGCGTTTTTCATTGCAACACCATAGTGAGCTTTTACAATCATGCTTTCATCATTCATGCCGTCACCAAATGCCATGGTTTCTTCTTCAG
>CAZALL010000078.1:0-8384 GCA_964485955.1 uncultured Treponema sp.
ATGCGAATTTAAAGCGGATGCAATTTCTTTAGCACAAACATTATTTATAATAATGATCAGTGCAGAGTTTTTTCTTCCAATGAGGCTTCTTGGTTCATACTTTCATATCGCAATGAATGGAAATGCAGCGGCGGTAAAAATATTTAAACTTCTGGAAACACCCGTAGATAATAATTCAATAGGTGAAGAAAAATTAAAAGATAAAAAAGAGATTATAATTAAAGCTCAAAAAATAAATTTTTCTTACAAAAAAGACATGCCTGTTCTTAAAGACATTTCTATTGAAGTAAAAAAAGGACTTACTGCTTTTGCTGGAGAAAGTGGCTGCGGTAAATCAACTTTAGCAAAACTTTTACTAAAAGAAGAAAAAGTTCAGTCAGGACAAATTGAACTAAACGGAATAAATATAAACAATTTAAGCAAAAACGAAATATTAAAAAACATAACATGCATCTCAAACGATTCTTATTTATTTGCAGGAAGCGTAAAAGAAAATTTACTTATGGCAAAAAAAAATGCATCTGACAAGGAACTTTACAGGGTACTAAAAGAAGTGCAGTTAGATTCATTTATAAAAAAAGAAGGTGGACTTGATTACATGCTTCTTGAAAAAGCTGCAAATCTTTCTGGCGGACAAAAACAGCGTCTTGCCTTAGCTAGAGCCCTTCTGCATGATTCTAAAGTTTATATCTTTGATGAAGCGACTTCAAATGTAGATATGGAAAGTGAAAATGCAATAATGAATGTTGTAAAAAAACTTTCAAAAACAAAAACAGTAATACTTATTTCTCATCGGCTTGCAAATGTTAAAGAAGCACAAAATATTTATGTTCTTAAAGACGGAAAAATATGCCAAAGCGGTGAACACAAAAAACTTATGTCTAAAAACGGACTTTACAAAAAACTTTACACACAGCAGATGGAACTTGAAAACTTTAACAGGGAGGCACAGTAATGAAAAAGCAAAACGGATTTAAAGTAATGCTCAATCTAATCATCTTGATAAAACCACTTCTTGCTATAATGGTCTGTGCTGTTCTTATGGGCACTTTAGGAAACTTGATGGCAACTTTTATTACAATTCTTGGCTCTCTTGCAACTGGCAGAATCTTTGGCTACTTTATGAATATTTCTCTTGGTGCATGTTTTATATTAATGGCTGTCTTTGCAGTTTTAAAAGCATTTATACGCTATGCAGAACAAGGCTGTAACCACTTTATTGCATTTAAAATTCTTGCCCGCATAAGACATATTGTTTTTAAAAAATTACGGGAACTTTCACCTGCAAAACTTGACGGTAAAGAAAAAGGAAATTTAATTTCACTAATCACAAGCGATATTGAACAGCTTGAAGTTTTTTATGCCCACACTATTTCGCCTGTATGCATTGCAATTCTTACGAGTGCTGTCATGTGCATCTGGATTGGCCACTATAATTTTTATCTTTCCCTACTGGCACTTTTTTTCTACATTACAGTTGGTGCAATAATTCCGCTTATAAATGCCAAAAGAGGTGCAGAGTATGGAATTAATTACAGAAATTCTTTTGGAAAACTTAACACTACTGTTTTAGATAATCTTTATGGTTTAAAAGAAACACTGCAATACGCAAACCAAAATGAACGCTTAAAAAAAATGAATGACTGTACACAAGAACTTTTTGTATCAAGCAAAAAATTAAAAAAACAAGAAGCCATTCAGACTATAATTACAAACAGCACAATTTTATTTGCAGGCATCGCAATGGCTTTGTTAAGTGCAGTATTTGTCATAAACGGAAAAATCTCCGGCATGCAGGCTGTAATCTGTACAATTTCAATGAT
The DNA here is from genome assembly GCA_964485955.1 of uncultured Treponema sp. Classification (GTDB taxonomy): domain Bacteria; phylum Spirochaetota; class Spirochaetia; order Treponematales; family Treponemataceae; genus Treponema_D. The sequence goes on from CAZALL010000078.1 coordinate 1,824, forward strand.
GAGTTCTTTTGGTCCTTGTGCAGCTCTCTCTGCTCTTTCAAATAATTTAAACCAAACTTTGGCAAGTGGAAAAAGAGTACTTTCACTACTGGAAGAAAAACCCCTTACAAAAGATATTACTAATGGAAGTTCAGTAAAAGACGGTAATATTGAATTAAAAAAAGTATACTTTTCTTACCCTGATTCAAAAACTGATGAAACAATAAAAAATTTTTCAATTATTTTTGAAAAAGGAAAGATTACAGGAATTTTAGGAAAAAGCGGCTGTGGTAAATCTACAATATTAAAACTTTTGATGCGTTTTTATCAAACAACTTCTGGCAACATAATTTATGCAGATACAAATGTAAATGATATAAATACAAAATCTTTAAGAAAACACATTTCTTATGTAACACAGGAAACTTTTCTTTTTAAAGATACAATCGAAAATAACATCAAAGTTGCAAAACCAGATGCCAGCCGTGAAGAAGTTATAAAAGCTGCAAAAAAAGCTTCTATACACGATTTTATAATGACCCTACCAGATACTTATGACACACTTTTAAATGAACTTGGAGAAGGTCTTTCTGGCGGACAAAGGCAGCGCATTGGAATTGCAAGAGCCTTTTTACACGACTCAAAAATAATTCTTCTTGATGAACCTACAAGTAACATTGACAGTTTAAATGAAGCAATAATTTTAAAAAGCCTCATAAAAGAAAAGAAGGACAAAACATTAATTTTAGTTTCGCACCGATCTTCAACAATTTCAATTGCAGACAAAATAAAAAAGTTTAAGTAACAAATTAATTATTCTGTCAAATATAAAATGCCCTTAGGATAAATTAAGATTTCGTTTTTCTTTTTTTTCAAGAAGGGCATACATTCGCTGGAGGCGCGGAACGTTGTAGCGTAAGATAAAGACAGGCAGAATGTTTAAAACAAAATTTACACAAGCTTCAGGAAAAGTAATGCACCAGACATATTTTAAAGGAAAGCAAACAATTATTAAAAATGCTAAAATTGCACCGCTTATATGACACCAGACCCCGTAATTACATTCAACAATAAATTGTTCTATATATTCTTTACTTGATGGATCTTCTACTTTCTTTTTTGAAAAAGCTGTAAACATTCCAAGTTCAAGAATTTTATCCTTCCAGTTTTTTATACCTAAGGCTTCGTAAATTTTACATTCCTTCTTGCTTACAGAATGAAACTTTACATCGCGTAAAAACCATTTCTGCGGTAAGAGGTGACGCACTATGGCAGCGGCAAGACCGTCAATCGCTATCAATCCTATAGTTGTAACAAATGGAAATAAAAGTGCCTTGTAATTTGCAAAAGGAAAAAGTTCTCCGTTAAAAAAGAAATTTATAAGTGCTTCAAGAACTGTAAAACCCACAATTACTGCAATATAAAAAACCAAGCTCTACTCCTGCTCCAGATATTTTAAAGGAATACCATAAAACTTTTCGTAGCATTCCTTCCATTCCTGATAATTTATTTCATTCATCATTTTAACGTTTTCTTTTAAAGTAAGAGTTCCGTCAGGAAAAATCGGCTTTAACACATTAACTGTATATTCCTGCACTGGAAATCCGTCTGAATCAATTTTGTCAGAATCTGTCATGCAGATAAAAACAGGAACTATTGGCACTCCATTACTTGCGGCAAAACGAAAGGCTCCGTTTTCCATAGGACGAGGCTTTTTATAATTCCACCACATACCCTGCTCTGGATAAATTAAAATAGTACGCTTCTTTTTTAAAAGATATTTTACTCCGTCCATAAAATTACGCATCGTAGAAAAATTTGAACTTAACGGAAGAGTATTGCAGTACTTAAAGAAAAATCCATACAGCCCCGGAAAATTTGTATAATTTCCTTCGCGGATAACTTTCCAAATAACACCAGATTTTGCATGAGGCATAAAAATTTTATGAATTGCAAAATTATCAAAGGCATTAAAATGATTACAGGTTAAAACAATGCCTCTGTCTTTTATTGAAGTATAATTTTCAAGACCAATTACGTCTTTTATAATAAGCTTTTTTTTTCTAAGAAGTGATTCTATAAAATTATAGGCTACAAAATTCGCAAAAAAAGATTTTACCTTACTTGAGAATTTTCTGTAGCCATAATCAACCATATCTGGCTGGAGCGGAATTGTCGGAGGATCTTCTTCAACATCCTTACTCCAAAGCCGTTTTTTTTCAAGTTCTTCAATTTTTTCCAGAACCTTAAGTCGTTCCGGATTTTTTTCAACCGCCATACGAAACCTTTGAATGTGACTTTAACACTGTATTTTTAAAGTTGTCAGGTCTATAAGCTTCTTCTGCAGCAAGAGCAATAAGTTTTTTATATCCTAAAGCACTCTGCTGCTGCTTAAACTCATTAAATTCTGACTTAACTTTTTTGATGTCTTCAAAATATGGTGTTTTGGCAGCGTATGACCAGAATATGTCAGAAAATTCAACGTTGTCAAAATGCCATGGCTTGAAGTTCATTTTGAAGTGTACAATCTTAAGCCCCTTAATGTCAAATTCTTCATCATGGAAAGCAGATTTATTCCAGCCGGCAGGTAAATATCTTACATTATCACGGCAAATTTCATTTAAATAATCCTGATCCTGGGCAACTGTAAACTTATATTTTGCCTTAAGATCAATAAACTGCTGTAAAACTTTTTTTTCACGGAATAACTTTGTATTCATTACAAGAATTCCTGCATTAAAATACTGGCTTACAGAAAGATCCAGACAGTCATTAAGATAAGCTACAAGATGCTTTTCACGGGCAATAACGTCATCTTTTACGGCTCCTACATATTTACGGTCAATATTGTAGTTATATAATTCAGAAATATCACCTGTAACTGCAATGTCACAGTCAAGATAAAGAGCCTTATCATACTGAGGGAAAAGTTCAGAAATAAAGAAGCGGTAATATGTTGCCAAAGAATAATAATCTCTTAAAGCAAGTTCGCTTCCAAGTTTTGCAAGTTCGCTTGAAACATTTACAAAGCGTATGTGACCTATTTTTTTATCTATACATCTGATTATGTTTCTTTTATTTTTTGAATTTAATGATGTAATAAGTACATATACTTCATAAAAATATTCCCTAGATGCATTTTCAAACATTGATTTAAGGGTAACTCCTAAAAATGGAGCATAATTATCGTCAGTTGCAAAAAAAACAGGAATTACTTTTTCGTTTTTCATTTTGTCCTCCGTTTATTCTTCCTTGCCTATTTGGACACAATTTATTAAAAAAGGTTGCAGAAAATAAAAAAAATCTTTTAATACAAAAAACAGATATATCTCAAAGATGTTGTATAAATACCTTATTTAGTTTACACTCACAAAAACAAAAAATTATAGGGGAAAAAACATGAACTTTGTTGGTTTAATTCTGATTGGTATTGTAATTGGAATGGCAAATGTAATTCCTGGTGTTTCGGGCGGAACTTTAGCCGTTGTATTTGGAATTTATGAAAAATTTGTAAGTGCAATCACATTCAATGTAAAAAAACTGGCTAAAAACTGGAAATTTCTTGTACCACTTCTAAGCGGAATGGCCTGCGGTATTCTTCTTTTTAGCAAACTAATTACTGTTCTCTACGAACATTTTCCGGATCAGACAAACTGTCTTTTTACAGGACTTATCTTGGGAAGTATTCCAATGATTGTTAAGCTGATGACAAAAAAGAATAGTCCTGATGAAAAAGTAAATGCTTCAAGAATTATTACAACAATTATCTGCATTATTGCAGGTCTTGCCCTTATCTTAACCTTTTACATTCTTGAAAAAAAAATTAACGGCAATACTCCACTTTTATTTGAACTGCCACAAATTACAGCAGGTCTTGAAGTAAAGATTTTTATTGCAGGATTTTTAGGTTCCATTGCAATGATTATTCCAGGTATAAGCGGTTCACTTCTTATGCTGATTATGGGTGTTTATCCTATTGTAATGAAGGCAATTCCATCTCTTTTTTCTACACAGACTTTTTTACATGCACTTTTTCTTCTTTTACCAAACGGAATCGGAGTACTTTTAGGACTTGTATGCGGAGCAAAATTAATTGCATTTTTACTCAACAGATTTCCTAATTCTACATACGCTGTAATTTTTGGACTTCTTGCAGGTTCAGCATTTACGGTATTTCCAGGATTTGCATGTTTTTCTTCAGTAGTAAAAAGCATAGCCTGCGTTCTGTGCATTTTAGTTGGAGCTGCAATGGCTTATTTTAGTGCAAAATTATCTCCTGAAGATAAAGAAAAGAGAGCTCAATAAAGGGTATTTTTGTAAATTACCAGTCTTAATTATTTACACTCGTGTTCAAAACGTTCTTTCTGGTAAATATATTCGTAAAGGATATCATCAAACTGTTCGTAGCCAAAAACTTTATGTACCTTGGTTACGTTCCACTGTTTGATGTTATCTGTATGCGGATATGGTGTCCAAAAAAGTCTTTTGGAAAAATGTCTGATAACTGTATCCTTGTATAAAAACTTCTGATCATTAAAACGCTGAGAAAGAATTTTCTTTGCACTTGTACTGCGGATTATTGCTGACTGATCTGCAAAAACAAGCTTTTTAGTCTTAATTAAATTTCTTGCCTTTTCAAAAAGTCCTGTTTCCTTACACTTTTTAATATTGAATAAAATTACACCTGCATTAACATAGTCGGGCTTTATTAAAAATTTACCGTAATGATCTGTTGTTGCAGCATATTCAACTTGAGAAATGTCAGTTTTATAAAGCAGATTTATGTCGCGATTAAAAAGAATATCTACATCAAGATACAAAAGTTTGTCTGGAATGCCTGGTATTAAATCTGCAAATAATCTAAGAAGAGTATATGGAGAACAATAGCACTGTTCATTTGGACAGTCAGAAAATTCCTTTTTATAAATATCTGTAACATCGATTTTTTTAACAGTATTTTTTTTATTATACGAAGCAGCTATTTTCTGCAAAAAATTAATTTCTTTATCACCAATAGCAGTATAATCTTTTCTTAAATAAGAAACGTCCATTGTAAGAATATAAAAAGTAAATGCTTCCTTTGTTGCAGTTCTCTTAAAAATAGAAAGCATGGTTGTTAAAACGCCGTCAAATACTTTAGAATTTCCGCTGAATAAAATATTTATCATATTATTCTCCCGTTTTAATTTCTTCCCTTTTGACATATTTTATTAATTCAAGATTGGAATTTTTACTTCGTTCAACCATGGCATTATAGCACATGTCACGTAAATATTTTCTCTGTTCTTTTAGCTTAAGGGATTTGTCTGCAAAAAAAGGACCGTCTACATAAGTTACCATTTTAGGCTTCTTACCAAAGTGTCTTTTTTGATAAGTGTTTGTAAAGCAGAATACAGGCTTATCAAATTCAACTGGATACTTAAAGGATGAATCTAAAAAAGGTCTTATTTTTGTATAGAAGGGCCATATATGTGCTTCAGGATAAATTAATACGCATTTGTTTTTTTCTACATGATACTTCATTGTATTCATAAAATTGCGGCCGGCAGAAAGGGTATCAGGAAGCGGCAAGGCACCAAAATAAGGTGTTAATTTTCCTAAAAAAGGCAATGAAACATTATTTGCATTTACTAAAAAAAATGTATCTGTTGGATGATTTACTACGATTGGAATTAAAACATCGGCTCCATTATTTGTATGATTTCCGTAAATAAAATAACCAGTCTTTAAATATGGTTTTACAACTTTTCTATTTACAACTTTATGATGATACTTTAACTTCATTATAATTGGTGCAAAAATAAGTCCTACAATTCTGTAAAGCAAAAAATGTTTAAATCTCCAAGACAGGGACTTACCGTCATAGTTGTAAGTTTCATCAATTTTTCTTGCAGTAATCTGATCTCCTGCAAACTCGTCATTAAGTTCATCTGAATAATAAATTACTTTTTCCATTATTTTGCCCCGGCTAATCTTCTGATTTTCGATCAAAATAACCGCTGTCTTCAAGATACTTTCTTCTACTCTGAATTAAAGAAAGCAGTTCATCATACATCGGAGAACCAATGTCCAATGCCATGGGAAGAATAAAATATTCTGTTTCGTCACAATAGCGTTCAATAAATTCACAGCTGGTAACAAAACCAAGTGAAATCATATTTGAAATTCTGTCGGCACATTTTAGAAGTTTTGCCCTGTAAGAACCATGCCTTATAATTCTTTTTAAAAAATCAGACTTTACTTCACCCGGCTGGCGTGTTACTTCAAGAACAAGTTTTAAAACTTCAGCTCCGTCTTCATCCGCATTTTTAATTATATCTGTATCAAAACCCGGTATATCTTCAACTACATCATGCACCATGCTGGCTTTTAACAAAACGGAATCAATATATCCGTAGTCAACTAAAATACACTCTGTGTCAAACTGATGGCGGAACATATTTCCACCTGCAAACCTTGCCTTACCTATAAGGGCTGTAGCTATCTGCATATAAGGTGCAGTAATAATTTTGCCAATGTCCAGAATATGGTACTGCTGGGCTTCAGGTCTTACTTCATCTTTCTTATCTTTTTTAGTCTGTT
>CAZALL010000079.1:0-8241 GCA_964485955.1 uncultured Treponema sp.
AGTGCAAAACTTGCTATTGGCCCAGCAATAGAAGATGGATTTTTCTATGATTTTACAGTTACAAATACAAAGGGAAGTCGCACATGCCTTGATCCGTATGCAAAATCAATGGCCGCTTACCGCAACGATGGTTCTACAGGACGTGGTGCTGTAATTAATTTTAAGTCAGCAAAGGCAAATCCTGCCGGTGGAATGACTGCTCCTTATGTTAAACTTACAAACCGTGAAGATGCAGTTATCTATGAAATTTCTGTGCGCGATTTTACAATTTCTCCTGATGCAAATGTTAAGGCTGCTCCTGGAACTTATGCCGCTTTTGTAGAAAAAATTCCATATCTTAAAAGCCTTGGAATTACACATGTTCAGCTTATGCCTGTAGTTAACTTCTATTATGGAGACGAAACAAACAGAAAATATGAAGCTGGTGGAAATACTAACGGAAACAATTACAACTGGGGTTATGATCCACATAACTATTTTACTCCAGAAGGCTGGTATTCTACAGATGCTGCAGATCCATACAAACGTATTAGTGAATTAAAAAATTTAATAAATGAGTGTCATAAATCTGGAATTGGTGTTATACTAGATGTTGTGTATAATCATATGGCTGGTACACAGTTCCTTGATGACATTGTTCCAGGTTACTACTTCCGCAGAAATGTAAAGGGTGGTTTTACAAGTGCTAGTGGATGCGGTAACGATACAGCAACAGAACGTCTTATGATGAAGCGTCTTGTTGACGACAGTATTGAATACTGGGTTAAGGAATATAAGGTTGACGGTTTCCGTTTTGACCTTGCCGGACTTATGGAAAGTTCAAGTGTAATTGACGGTTACAAGAGGGCTGCTGCTATTAATCCGGATACGCTTTTTATTGGCGAAGGTTGGAAAATGTATAATGGTCCTAGAGAAACTGTTGGTCTTACACAAGACTATATGACTAAAACAAATGCTGTTGCAGTATTTAATGATGAATTCCGTGATGCAATAAAGTCTGGCGGATTTAATGAAACTGGAACAGGATTTATTACGGGGCGCTGTTCTTCGCCGGCAAGATTGTTTTCTAATATCTGTGCCGTTCCGAAGGTAAATTACAAGGCTGATGATCCTCAGGATAGTGTTCAGTATCTTGCGTGTCACGATGGTCTTACACTTCATGATGTTATTGCAAACAACATGAAACTTAGTGACAGTGATCCTGTGCAGAAGGAAGAAATAATTGCAAGGCTTAAGCTTGGCAATTTTATACTTTTTACTTCACAGGGAATTCCTTTCCTTCACGGAGGTCAGGAACGTGGTCGTACAAAACCAAATGTTTCTAAACAGAAAAATGAAACAATAGGTAATTTTGTACGTAACAGCTATGATTCAACTGATACAATAAATCAGTTTGTATGGAAGCTTGATAAAGATTATGAAGGCTTGCTTAAGTATACTCAGGACATGATTGCCCTTAGAAAAAATACTGCAGCTTTTAGACTTACTGAGGCAAATACAATTGCTTCAAGTGTTACAAGGTTAGCAACAGATGAAAATAACTGGCTTCTTATGGCTTATACAATTAAGCAGGGTAGTGAAGTTTACATTGTCTGTATAAATGCTTCTAAAGAAAGTGCCACAGTGCCTGTAGCCGGAAATTTTGCAAAACTTACGGTTCTTGCAGATAAAAATGGTGCTTCTTTACAGGGTATTTCTTCACCTCAGGGACTTGTACTTGAAGGAAGTAATATTGTTCTTAATCCGCTTACAGCTGCGGTTATAAAAGCTGAATAAGTTCATTTTTAACAATGGAGGAAAAAATGAAAAAATTAACAAAAGCAATCGCAGTTTTAGCTGCTTTGGCTGCTGTACCAACTTTCGTATTTGCAAAACCAGCTGCAAAGAAAGTAACACTTAAGGTATGGGAAAGCGAAGGTCCAGAAAAGGACTACATGATTTGGGCTGGAAAGCAGTTTGCTAAGACAGACCCAAAATGGGCAAAAGTAAAGATCGAATATGAGCCAGTTGGATCAACAGACGCTCGTGCAAAGATCGAATTGGACGGACCTGCTGGAGTAGGTGCTGATGTATTTGTTGCACCTCACGATCATATTGGTGCTCTCTACAATGGTGAACACATTCTTGAAAATGATGATCCTACATTTGCTTCATCATTTATTCCTGCTGCAAAAATGGGTGCTTCATACAACGGAAAAGTTTATGGTTACCCACTTGGTATTGAAACATATGCCCTTTTCTACAACAAGGACATTATTAAGAAGGCTCCAAAGACTTGGGAAGAAGTAGAAGCATTTGCTAAAACATATAACAACAAGTCTCAGGGTAAATATGCTCTCGTATGGGAAGTAGGAAACGGATATTACGACTACATCTTCATGGGTGGTTTCGGTGCTCCACTTTTCGGACCTAACGGAAACGATCGCAGACAGCACAATATCAATAGTGCTAACTCTATCAAAGGTCTTACATATTTCCAGAGCCTCCGCAAGTCTATTCTTGACGTACCAGCTGCTGACGTAACAGGTGACTTCTGTAACTCTTCATTTACAGGCGGTAAGTCTGCAATGGTTATTACAGGTCCATGGAAGATTTCTGACTACAAGAAACTTGGTATGAACTTTGGTGTTGCTCCTCTTCCTGTATTCCCAGGACAGACAAAGACTCCAACTTCATTCTCAGGTATCCGTCTTGCATTTGTATCATCTTATACAGACGATGCTAAGGTTGAAGCTGCAAAAGCATTTGCTCGTTTTATCTGTTCAAAAGAAGCTCTTGAACAGAGATATCAGCTTACAGCTCAGATCCCACCACGTACAGATATTACAATTCCAGCAAGTGATACTTTAAGCCAGGGTATTCTTGAACAGGCTAAATATGCAACTCCAATGCCAACAATCCCACAGATGGGTACTTATTGGTCAGCAATGAACGCTGCATTCTCAGGAATCTGGGACGGTGACGACGTTGTAACAGCTCTTAATTCTGCTGCAAAAGCTATGGATGCTGCAAAATAATTCTAGAGTTTATATAAAAAATATCTAGTGTTTAGGGGAAGCTTTGTCTTCCCTTAAACCATTTGCTCCAAGGGGGATTTAATGAGCGATGCACCATCAACGGTGGTAAACACTAACCGTTCATCTACAGATAAAACATTCCCTGCTTCCTTTGTAAAGCTGGCACCTATTTTTTCTGCCATCTTTATGGGTACAGGTCAGTTAATTTGTTTACGACAATGGATTCGCGGTGCTTTTTTTGCACTGTGTGAAATCCTTATGATTATTTTTAATCAGCCTATTATTAAGTCTATAAAAGGGCTTATCACACTTGGTGATCCACATCCGGAACTTCCTGCAAAATTGCGTGATCACTCAATCTTTATGATGATTACAGGACTTATTACTGTAGTTATCATTCTTATTTTTATTGTATTGTATTTCTGGAATATCAGAGATGCATATAAATCTTCAAAAGAATTCTGTTCGGAAGGAGCATACCCAACAAAGCTTCAGAGACGCAATAAGCTTCAGCAGTCTGCTTTCCCGGCTTTTGGTATCATTCCGATTCTTATATTGATTGCATTCTTTACAATCGTACCACTTTTGTTCTCTGCTCTTGTAGCATTTACTAACTATAGTTCTCCAGATCATATTCCGCCTGCAAATACTGTAGACTGGGTTGGATTGCAGAATTTTAAAGAAATGTTCTTTATGGGTGCTGGAACAGGTGACAATTCATGGACTACAGCATTCCTTCATATTGCCTTGTGGACTGTAATCTGGGCTGTAATTTCTACATTCAGCTGTTATTTTGCAGGTCTTTTCTTTGCTGTAATTCTTCAGGATAAACGCATTAAGATTGCTTCTGTATATCGTGCAATTTTTATTCTTCCATATGCTATTCCGCAGATGCTTTCTCTGTTTGTATGGGCAAACCTTTTAAACGGTACTATGGGTCCTATCAATAAGACATTGCAGTATTTTGGAATTATTCAAAAGGCTATTCCATGGCTTTCTGATCCTACAATGGCTAAGGTAACTCTTTGTCTTGTAAACGTATGGATTGGATTCCCTTACTCAATGATTCTTACAACATCTTCAATGACTGCTATTTCTAATTCACTTTATGAAGCTGCAGTAATTGACGGTGCAAATAAGTGGGAGCAGTTCCGCTCTATTACATTGCCACTGGTTCTCTTCCAGACAATGCCACTTCTTATCATGCAGTTTGCAGGTAATATCAATAACTTTGGTGCTGTATTCTTCCTTACTGGCGGTGGACCAAACCTTGTTGCAGGCGGTACTAACCTGACTATTTCTACTCAGGCCGGAGCAACAGATCTCCTTATTTCATGGATTTATAAACTTACTATGAATACACCTAATAAGTACAACATGGCTTCTGTACTTTCAATTCTTGTATTTATCGTACTTGTTCCATTTGCTGTATATAACTTTACACACACTAAATCATTCAAGGAAGGTGAAGTATGAGACGATCTACACGTTCTGCAAATACATTTACAGCAATTTTCCTCAATATTATTCTTATCATTCAGGCGTTGCTGGTTTTATATCCGATCGCATTTACAATTTCTTCAGCTTTTTCTAAGGCAGATTCCCTTAATGCGGTTAGTATTGTGCCATTCCCTTCTGAAGTAAAAAGAAAGGTTATTACTGTAGAACAGCAGGTTCTTGACTGGAATGATGAGCCTGTTTTTGATGAAGAGGGTAATCCTGTAATGGAAGAAGTAGAAGATGTTGCCCGTGATGCAAACGGGGATCCTATCTACGAAACTATTTATCGTCCTTCTCTTTACCAGTTTAGACGCCTTCTTACTGATTCTCAAAGTCAGGTAAAGGGAGCTGCTCCTGGAGTTCACGGTACAAACTATCTTAAATGGTACGGAAATACTCTTAAGATTGCCATTATGAATACAATTCTTACTGTAATTATCTGTTCTACAGCAGGTTATGTATTCTCACGCTTTAAGTTCCCTTTCAAAAAACCAATTATGGCTGGTATGATTATTCTTCAGATGTTCCCTAGCTTTATTGGAATGATTGCAACTTATGTAATCTTGTGGAAGCTTAATGCCTTAAATACTCACTGGGGTCTGGTCTTAGTTTATGCAACCGGTAATATTCCTTATAACTCATGGTTGATGAAGGGATACTATGATACAGTTTCAAAAGATATTGCTGAAGCTGCTTATGTAGATGGTTGTACACCTTTCCAGACATATGTCAAAATTATTCTTCCAACTGTAAAACCTCAGTTGGTATTCCTTACTCTTACATCATTTACAGGTCCTTGGATGGACTTTATCTTCCCTAAGTTGATCCTGCGTTCTGATGATAAGAAAACTCTTGCCGTAGGTCTTTACGAAATGATTAACGGTCAGGCAGCTAACAACTATACAATGTTTGCCGCTGGTGCCCTGCTTGTTGCAATTCCATTTGTAATTATCTTCCTGGCTGGACAAAAACAGCTTCTTATTTCTCTTGCCGGTACATCTGGTAAGGAGTAATTCCCCCTTTTAGCTGTGTGTACGGAAACATAACTTGTTTTCGTACACTTTTTTTTTATTTTTATGGGAGTAAAAATTGCGTAAATTTTTTGCTTTAACAGGAATATCACTTGTTTTTTCTTTTACATTACTTTCCTGTGGAAGTACAAGTGGTAAGACTATTGATCCTACAAAGGCTGTTGATAAACTTGCACCTTTAGTATCTGTTGCTGAAAAACCTCGAGAAGGGGTTTATTACAGTCTTTTTGTACGTTCTTTTGCAGATAGCAATGGTGACGGTATTGGAGATTTTAACGGTATTACACAGCGTCTTGATTATCTTAATGACGGTAAGGATGAAACAACAAGTGATCTTGGAATAACAGGTATCTGGCTTCTGCCAATTTATCCTTCAGAAACATACCATGGTTACAATGTTGATGATTATTATGCTGTAAATGAACAGTATGGAACAATGGAAGATTTTGAAAATCTTGTAAAGGAAGCTAACAAACGTGGAATTTCAATTATCCTCGACATGACATTTAATCATTCTTCTACTTATACAAACTGGTTTATTGATTCCCGTAAAAAAGACAGCCCATACAGAAACTGGTACCGCTGGGCAGAAGACGGAGATAAACGCTATAATCTTGACCAGCAGATTTGGAAGCATGATGTATGGCATAAAACAAAGAACGGTGACTATTATGCAGGTATTTTTGACGGTGGAATGCCAGACTTTAATCATGATGATCCGGAACTTAGAAAGGAACTTAAGAAAATTTCTAAATTTTGGCTAGATAAGGGAGTTGCCGGTTTCCGCTATGATGCTGCAGGTCATGTCTATAACGCAGCTAAACTTCCTGCCGGACAGGATTCTATGAGTAATGGAGTTGCCTTCTGGAAAGATATTGTTTCTTATGACAGAAGCGTAAACCCTGAATGCTATACAGTAGGTGAAGTATGGGAACCAACTCCAGTTCGTGCAGCTTATGGTGCAGGACTTTATTCAACTTTCCATTTTGACTTGGGAACAAAAATTACTGATGTAGTTAAATATGGAGATGACGGAAATAATAATCTTGCAAACAGTTGGTATGATGACTGTGCTTCATATGCAAAAGTTAATCCTGAATACATAGATGCACCTTTCCTTTCAAATCACGACCAGAACCGTGTTGCAGGTCAATTAAAACTTAATAGTGAAAAAATAAAACTTGCTGCGGCTATGTATATTTTGGGTGAAGGAATTCCTTTTATTTACTATGGTGAAGAAATTGGAATGAATGGCGGAACAAACGATCCTGACCGACGTACTCCTTTAATGTGGGATGTTGATGGAAAAGATTCAATGCAGCCAACATGGAGGGGAACTTTATCTTCAACTTATAACCGTAAGACAGTACCTGTAAAAAAGCAGGAAAAGGATGAAAATAGTATTCTTTCTTATTACAAGCGTTTAATACGTATGAAGACAGCACATCCGGCTCTGCTTCGCGGTCGTCTTAATCCTGTAAATACAAATACAAATGGTATTTCTTCATGGGCAATGGTTAGTTCTGAAGAAACAGTACTTGTAATGCATAATTATAAAAGTGAAGCAATTACAGTTACAGTTCCTGAAGGGTATGCAGATTATAAACTTATTTTCCATTCAGGTGCTGTAAAAACAGCGGATCAACTGCAGATTCCTCCTTTAACTTCAGTTGTTTTAGGAAAATAAAAGTTATTTAAGTTAAATATTTTTTTCTTGAGTGGTCAGATGTCATTTCACCTCCTTGCGACAGTCCGGCCACTCTTTTTTTTGTTAAATGACCTTTTTATTTTGACTTTTTTAAACTTTGGTTATACAATGTTGATGTTCTAAAAATCTGTTATCAATAGTAAATTAGGTTTTTTCTGTAAAAAATGCGGAAGAAATTTAAATAAGGTTTTGCTTAAGGCAGAACAAAATACTATCCGGTATGACCGGGATTTTCTTTAAGGAGAAGAAAATGAAAAAAATGTTGAAGGCAGTAGCTGCTGCCGTATTAACAGCTGCAATGTTTGCAGGTTGTTCAGGAAAAGGTACAAAAATTGAATTGTACTATTACAAACAGGAAAACCAGGAAGGTCTTAAGAATATTATTAAGGCTTTTGAAAAGGCTAATCCTGGAATCACAGTAACACCTTTTATTATTCCAAACGATGCTGACTCTGCTATGTCTGCTCGTGCTGCTCAGGGTAAACTTCCTGAAATCATGCAGATGCAGTCTTATGCTCGTGTTCAGGAATATGCAGAAAAAGGTTTCCTTCTTGATCTTTCAAATACAGAAGCTCTTTCTAAGGTTGTTGAAAGTTCAAAACCAGCTGTAACTTGGAATAACAAACAGTATGCTCTTCCAATGGATTTTGCAGGTATTGGAATTATTTACAATAAAGACATCTTTAACAAGTATGGTATTTCAGCTCCAACAACATATCGTGAACTTCAGGCTGCATGTCGTACACTTCAGTCTAATGGAATTGTTCCATTCTCTGCTTTACTTAAGGAAAACTGGTCTGCAGGTCATTTTATTACAATGATTCATACAGCACTTCTTGCAGAAAAGGGTATTTCTGTTGAACAGTTTATTGCTGACATGAGTGCTGGTAAGGCAAGCTATGGCGATGTTGACACAGACAAACTTTTCTCTATCCTTGATTTCTACAAAGCTAACATGAATGAAAATGCAGCAGAAATGGATGGT
>CAZALL010000080.1:0-2884 GCA_964485955.1 uncultured Treponema sp.
AAATTCTGCATCTTTATTTTTACCAAAATACCTTGTAAATTTTTCCCTGTTATTTTCTACCCATGCTTCTCCAACCATCATTTTAGGACAGAAAAGTTTATTATAAGGCTCAAGTATATTTTTCTGAAAAGCGGTAAAATACTCATGTGTTTCTTCTGTATCCCGCTGATTATCTTTTCCAGGATTTTCAAAAAGATAACGGACTGCATCTATTCTTATTCCATCAAAACCACGGTTAAGCCAGTAGCGCACAACATTTGCCATTTCTTCCTGAACTTCATAATTTCTGTAATTAAGATCAGGCATATAACCGCCAAAAGCCCCGTACCAGTATTTATTTTTTTCACCAAGATATGCCCTTGCATAACTTTCTGTCCAGCAGGGAAACTTAAAATCACTTATAGGATGCCAGTCATATTTCTGTGGAGCCCACATATACCAGTTATCCTTGCCGTTTACTTTATTTTCACTATCAATAAACCACTGATTTAACCTTGAAGTATGGTTGGGAACATAATCAAAAATAATTTTCATTCCCCTTTTATGAACTTCATCTATAAGCTTTAAAAGCGTTTTTTCACTGCCAAAAAGTGCGTTTACCTTATAAAAATCGACAGTATCGTAGCCGTGCATATTTGCATGAATTGACTGACTCATAAACCCACATTCAAAAACAGGAGAAAGCCAGATTGCATCACACGCCACAGTATCATGAATGTAGTCTAGTTTACTTATTAAACCTTCTATATCTCCTACCGAATCTGCATTTGAATCACAAAAGGCCTTTAGCCAAACCTGATAAAATACACTGTCCTTATACCAGTCTGGTAAAAGTTCTTTACTCTGATTTTTAAAAAATGAGGAATTTATATCTTCATGAAGAGGACTTTTGTAGAGAGGATTTCCCGTATATTCAAAAAGGTCTTTTATTTCGCCCATTAATAAATATTCCAAATATAAAGTAAAGTTATTTTATTTGAGATTGAAGAATTGTCAAGGGCAAAACTTTTAATGATTTGTAAAAAAAAACAGCCATTCAACAAAGCTAAGGAACTTATTGAACGGCTGTCAGAATTTACTCTTTAGCTCACTTATTTTTTTAAGGTAATACTTGTTGTGTAAGCAGAAGAAGTCCAGTCTGGGTTTACTGTCATGTTAAGGTCTACACCAAGAGATATAGGCTTTGTAAACTTGTAAGAACGCTGAGTTTCTGCACATGTGAATGAAAATCCAACTTCGCTTGTAGAAACAACAGGCTTAAAGTTCTTTACATTTGAATCTGTAAATTTAAATACAGTTTCACCAGTACTTGTCTTTGTAAGAACAATGCTTCCGTCTGCACTGAAAGTCCAGTCTGCATCCCAGTTTTTATCCTGCCAGGTACCTTTAATGTCACCTAAGTCAAGAGCGAATGCACTAACTGCACCAACAAGAGCCAAAGCTAAAAGAGCAAGAATCTTTTTCATTTAAATCTCCTCAGGTTTTTAACCTAGACTTTATGGTATCTGCGTTTATTTATTTTGTAAAGAGCATCTCTAAAAAATGTTATTCTGAGAGTTGAGTTAAATGCACTTATCTTCTATCCGCAAAATTTACTGGTGCTAAAAAAAAGCAATATTTTATTCAAAAAGAGGTCAAAATGAAAAAAACGTACATACTAAAAAAAATAATCATCCTTGCATTAACATTAAGTCTTTTAACTTCATGTTCAAATAAAAACAAAAATATTTCGCAAAAAAATGGAACTGGCGAAAATACTGTTAAAATTACTGCAACTTTTTACCCTCTTTACATAATGTTGATGAATCTTACAGAAAATGTAAGCGGAACGGAAATTGCAATGCTTGCTCCTTCAAATACAGGCTGTCTTCATGACTACACACTTTCTACCCGCGACATGAAAAAAATAAATTCTTCCGACATAATTGTAGTAAATGGTGCCGGCATGGAAGACTTTATTGACAAAATTCTTTCTGTAAAGGAAGGCAGAATAATTACAGCAGCAAAAGACATTCCGCTTATTGAAGAAAACCCGCATGTTTGGGTAAGTCCTGTAAACTACATTCTCATGCTTAAAAACATCACAGATGGTCTAAAAGAAATAGACAAAAAAAATGCATCGCTCTACCAGGAAAATTATCTTACCTACAGCAAAAAAATTTCTGATCTTGTCTTAGATATGCATACTCAACTTAAAGATATTAAAGGCAAAAAAGTAATTACATTTCACGAAGCATTTCCATATTTTGTAAACGAATTTAATTTAGATTGCGTACAAGTAATTGAAAGAGAAGCAGGACAGGCTCCCAGTGCAAAAGAACTTAATAATTTAATCAGTCTAATAAGAGAAGAAATTACGGCAGAATCAAAACCTGCTCTTTTTGCAGAACCACAGTATTCTTCTTCGGCAGCACAGATTATTGCAAAAGAAACAGGACTTAAAGTTTACATGCTTGACCCTGCAGTTAACGGAAAAATTGACAAAGATGCATACATTGATGCAATGAAGCAAAATACAAAAATTCTTAAGGAAGCTTTTAACTAATGCCCTGCACTCTCGGAAAACAACATGTCTGCTGTACGCGCATTGAAAATCTTTGTGTTAAAGCAGGAAATGAAATTATTCTCGATAACGTAAACCTTCATCTTCACTGCGGAGAACTTACTGCAATCATAGGAAGAAACGGTGCCGGTAAGACAACTTTTTTAAAGGCACTTTTAAACGAAATTCCTCACAGCGGAAAAATTATTTTTGAAGGAGAAAAATGTGCCGACTGCAAAGACGATTTTAAATCTCTTACCCACGACATAAAATGTCCTTCTCACCACAAAAAACATTATGTTACTACAAAACCACGCTTTGGCTACGTTCCGCAAAAACTTG
>CAZALL010000080.1:2894-8105 GCA_964485955.1 uncultured Treponema sp.
CACCTGTGAGTGTTGAAGATTTTATTTTGGCAGCAACTTCTTCAAGACCGATATGGCTTAGTCACAGAAAAAAAGATAAACAGAAAGTAAAAGAAATTTTAAGCATTGCAAATGCCCAGGATTTAACAGACCATCGGGTAAGCGATTTAAGTGGCGGAGAAATACAAAGGGTAATGCTCTCCCTTGCTTTAAGTCCAATGCCAGATATTCTACTTTTGGACGAACCGGTTTCAGGTGTTGACAGAAACGGATTAAAAAGTTTTTACCAGTTAGTTTCAGCATTAAGACGGGACTACGATATTACGATTCTGCTTATAACGCACGATCTTGACATTGCGGCTCAGTATGCAGACAGAGTTGTTTTAATTGACCGAGGAATTGCAGCACAGGGAAGTGTTGAAGAAGTTTACAATAATCCAAAGTTTACAGAAACATTTGGTCATATTGTTATTGAAAAAAATGAAAGTCAGATTGAAGAAAGCGAGGGGGAAGAATGAATAGCATTTATTCAGTCATAGATACAATTCTTCCATTCAGCTGGCTTGAAGCAGATTTTATGAAAAATGCTTTACTTGCAATCTTATTTGCCTGCCCGCTTTTTGGAAGTTTAGGTACAATTGTCGTAAGCAACAAAATGTCTTTTTTCAGCGACGCAATAGGTCACTCTGCTTTATGCGGAATTGCAATAGGTGTTCTACTTGGTATAAAAGACGTAACTTTTTCAATGATTTTATTTAGCCTTATTTTAGGATTTTTAATCATCACTGTAAAAATAAAAGGTAAAACTTCTGCCGATACAATAATAGGTGTTTTTTCCTCAAGTGCCGTTGCCTTAGGAATTGTACTTTTAAGTGCCGGTGGAAATTTTTCTAAATACAATAAATATTTAACGGGCGACATTTTAAGCATTCAGCCTGTAGAAATTTTAATGATGTGTGCTGCCCTTATTTTACTGATTCTCATTTTTATTTTTTTCTACAACAAGATGATTATAACAAACTTACAGCCAACAGTTGCCAAAAGTCGCGGAATAAATACATTTGTAATTGAATTAATTTTTGCACTTCTTACAGCCTTTGTTGTAACCTTGAGCATAAGATGGACAGGACTTCTTGTAATAAACAGCATGCTTGTCTTACCTGCTGCAAGTTCGAAGATGATAAGCCGTACTTCAAGACAGTATCTTGCATTTAGCATTTTAATTTCTTTTATAAGCGGAATTACAGGACTTGCCTTAAGCTATTACATTGGTTCTTCAAGTGGAGCAACTATTGTTCTTGTAAACGCAGTACTTTTTGCATTTGCATTTATATTCAACTTATTCAGAAAAAATTAAATGCACATTTTGTGGAGGTAAAAAATATGGATAAAATAAAAAATATAATATGGGACATGGATGGAACTCTTTTATATACAATTGAAGATTTAGCTGCATCTGCAAATTATGCCCTTAAAAAAAATGGACTTAAGGAACGTACTCTTGAAGAAATAACAGAATTTGTTGGAAACGGACTTGGAGTTCTTGCAGAAAAAGCAGTACCCGGTGGAAAAGAAAATAAAAAATTTGAAGATGTACTTAATGATTTAAGAGAACATTACTCAAAAAATTATCTTGTAAAAACAAAACCTTATGATGGAATTATAAAAGTGCTTGAGACTTTGAAAAATATGGGAATAAAAATGGCTATTGTTTCTAATAAGCCTGACACTCAGCTTGAAGAACTGCGCCAAAAATTCTTTGCAGATACAATTGACTTAAGCATTGGAGACAAAGAAGGTCAAAGGCGTAAACCTTATCCGGACGGAGTATTTCTTGCCATGGAAAAACTTGGTGCAAAAAAAGAAAATACAGTCTATGTAGGAGACAGTGAAGTTGACCTTCTTACTGCAGAAAATTCAGGGCTTGACTGCATCAGTGCTGCATGGGGATTTCGTTCAAAAGATTTTCTTATAGAACACGGGGCTAAGACAATCATTTCAAATCCAGAACAAATACTTTTACTAATATGAAAAATTTATCAGGAAACATTGCAAAAGATTTAGACTTTTACAGAATACGAGATCATATTGCTTCTTACTGTACAAGCGAAGAAGGAAAAGAAGAACTCTTAAAAAGAGAAAGTGACACAGACTTAAAAAAAATTACTCTTTATAAAAATTTAGGTTTTGAATGGAATAAAATACTTCATTCTAAAACACCTGAAAAATTAAACTCATGGGACAAGATTAAAGATTTACTAAGTATTTTAAAAGTTGAAGGTGCTTCCTTACAAAGAGAAAATTTTTTTAGCATAGGAAAATTTATTCAGAGTACGCAGAATATAAAAAAAGCCGCAGACAGAATAAAAGACGAAAGCCAGATAGATAATATTTTTGCTCTAACCCAGTCAATTCCAGATCTTTCAAATGCCGCTTCATTGATTTTTCATGTAATAGATTCTTCAACAGGACAAGTACGCGATCTTGCAGAACTTAGGGAATACAGAATAAAAATTGCAAAACTTCACAAGGACATTGAAAATGCATTAAGAAAATATACAAGTGATTCAAGCCTTTCAAATGTTCTTCAGTCAAATGTTCCAGCATACAGGGCAGACAGACAGCTTCTTGCAGTAAGAGCAGATAAAAAAAATCAAATAAAAGGAATTATCCACGAAGTATCTTCTTCAGGACAGACAGTCTATATTGAAGTAGAAGAAGTTGTAAGGGCAAACAATGAATTAGTTGAAGCGGAATACCAGCTTGATGCAGAAATAAGAAAAATCTTTCTTGAACTTACAAAAAATCTTTCACCATACAGGGAAGATCTTTGTAATGCATTAGAAAAAATGCTTTTACTGGATACAACTTATGCCAGTGCAAGATGGATGGATGAAATTCACGGAATATTTGCAGAAGACTGCGACAAGGAAAAAGAAGCAGCATTAATTTTACAGGCAAGACATCCCTTACTTGGCGACAAAGCAGTTCCTGTTGATATAAATTTTCAGGAAGGAAAAAGAGTTCTTATAATTACAGGCCCAAATACTGGCGGAAAAACTGTAACTTTAAAAACGATTGCTCTTTTCTGTTTGTTAAACCAGGCAGGCTTTCCAGTTCCGGCAAAAGAAGGTACAAAACTTCCTGTCTTTGAATCAATTTATGCAGACATAGGCGATGAACAGTCCATTGACGAAAGTCTTTCAACATTTTCAAGCCACATGAAAAAAACGGCACAAATGTTAAATGAAGCTGATGAAAATTCACTTTTACTTTTAGATGAGCTTGGAAGCGGAACAGATCCTCTTGAAGGAGGTGCAATTGCAATGGCAGTTCTTGACCGTCTTCTTGAAAAAAAATGCTTTATACTTGTAACAACGCATCATGGTATTTTAAAAAATTACGGATACACTCACCCGCTTTGTATAAATGCAAGTGTTGAATTTGACAACAGCTTTTTAAAACCAACTTACCGTCTTCTAATGGGAGTTCCAGGCGAAAGTCATGCAATTGACATAGCAGAAAAAAATGGACTTACACAAGACGTAATTTTAAAAGCCAGAAATTATATTACTTCAGAGCAGGCTGATGTTTCTTCACTAATAAAAGGGCTTACTGCAAAACATGAAGAACTAGATTCCATTTTAAAAGAACAAAAACTTATTTCTCAAAAAATTGAAGAAGAAAAATTTACACTTAACGAAAAAGAAATTTTACTAAAAGAAAAAGAACTGGAATTAAAAAAAATTGAACACACAGCTTCTTCACACTTCCTTGAAGAAACAAGAAGTAAACTTGAAAACCTTGTAAGAGAACTTAGGGAAGGCGAAATAAACCGCGAAAAAACTTTAGGCGTAAAAAAATTTATTGCGGATTTAACAGCAGCTGTCGAAGGTCAAAAAATTACTCTTGATAGGGAAGAAAAAAATCTTAATGAAGAAAAATTAAATGCTAAAAAAGAAGAAAAACGCCTTCTTGAAAACGGAATAAAAATTTCATCTGCAAAACACAAGGCTTCTTCAGGCAAAAAAAATAAAAAACAAAAACTTTCTGCAAAAGAAGCATTTGCAAAAGCAACAGTAACAGACTTTTCAAGCATAAAAAATAAAAAAAATACTTTTGTAAAAAAAGAACTTGTATTTGAAGAAGGAGCACAGATACTTGCAGGTCCTTCAAAACGTAAAGGAATTCTTGTAAGCGAAATAAAAAAAGGTATATGGTCTGTACAGTTTGATTCAATTAAAATGAATGTACCACAAAACCAGATGATACTTGTAAAACCTGAAAATTACATTCAAAGCCAAAGTCAGGTAATTATTGAATCAAGTGACGATGAACTTTGTTTAAAAAATGAAGTTCCAAAATTTGAACTGAGACTTCTTGGAATGAGATATGAGGAAGCTCAAAAAGCACTTGAACACCAAATAGATCTTTGTGCTGTCCACAACTTTAAATCTTTTTCAATTATCCACGGAACCGGTAACGGAGTTTTACAGCAGATGGTAAAAGACTATCTTTCACACTATCCAGGAATAAAATCATTCCGCTACGCTCAGCCAGAAGACGGTGGTTTTGGAAAAACATATGTTGAATTAGAATAAAAAAAATCTAGTAAAAAAAATTAAATTTTTTCAAGAGAAGAATTTTTTACGCCCCATTTGCCGTCAGTTTTTTCTACTTCAAGCCATGCATAATTTCCTTCATCCAAAGCACCAGGATTAATTACAGTTGTCTGTCCTATTTTATCAATAGATTTTGCTTCGTGAATATGACCTGTAACAACTGCAAGAGGCTGAACTTTTTCTATGAGTTCCCTAAGTTTCTGACTTCCAACATGAGCTCCAAGAGTAACCCTGTCACACTTTGTATCTTTTGGCGGATTATGCATAATCATTATCACATTTGAACCGTCAAGTTCTTCCTGCTGCGTAAGAATATCAAAATCAGAAAGTATATCTTCTTCATCACGTTCGTTTGCAGTTTTACCTGTAAATTTTGTTCCGCCACCACTTCCACAAATTACAAGTCCTTCATGAAAAACCAAAGTCCGCTCAGCACAGATGTCATTATCTTCAAGATTCTGTATAAATTCCCCATCATCACAATTTCCACAAACTGCAAAAATAGTATCATGTTTTTTTAAAAGAGCTTCCATAGTGGGCTTTGAAGTTTCAGGTTTAAAACAGACTGCAAAATCTCCTGCAAAAACAACGGCGTCTGCTTCTTTAAACT
>CAZALL010000081.1:0-7828 GCA_964485955.1 uncultured Treponema sp.
AAATGTTCGGATTCTCTACAATTCTCCGCTCTTCAACTCAGGGTAAGGCAGAATTTACAATGGAATTTGAAAAATATGGAAAAGTACCTAATGCAGTTGCAGATGCTCTTATCAAGGAATATCAGGATAAGAAAAAGGCTGCTGCAAAATAATCTTATTTAAGGGAACCTCTAAAAATTGCAATTTTTAGAGACGACTTTGAAAAAGCGACTATAGCTCCACTTGAAAAAGTGGAGTTTTTTTTTGTCTTTTTACAAATAGTATGGTAGAATAGCAGACATAAAAATCTACATTTAATGAGTTTATAAGGAGACTTGTATGGCAAAACAGGAATTATATGATAAAAGTCCAATCCGTATTTTTGACAATGCAACAGAAGGTGGTCTTAAGGCCGGAGAAATAGGACTTGTAACAGCAAAAAAAGGGCTTGGTAAGACTTCAGTTTTAGTTCAGTTTGGTATGGACACACTTCTTGACGGAAACCAGCTTGTTCATGTTTCATTTGACCAGCATTCATCAAATGTAATTTCATGGTACGACGGAATCTTTACAGAAATTGCAAGAAAAAAGAATCTTCTTAACGCAGATGAAGTTAAAGAAAACGTATTCCGCAACAGGACGATTCTTAATTTTAACCAGGAAAATTTTAATTTAACACGCGTTGTAAATACTCTTAATGCACTTAATGCAGGCGGAATTAAAATCGCTGGTGTTGTAATCGATGGAGTTGATCTTAAAAAAGTAGAAGCTGATGAACTTCAGGCAGTTCAGGCCTATGCAAAAGCTTCAAAAGCAAGTATCTGGATGAGTGCAAATGCAGAAGGTGAAAGTATTAAAGAAAATATTCCTTCTCCACTTGAACCATTTTTTACAGCCGTAATAAATCTTACTTCAAAAGATAACAATGTAAAAATTAACATACTTAAGTTTAGGGACAAAAAGGACATTGAAACAGGCATGAAGCTTGACACAAAATCTTTCCTTATTCTTGAAAAATAAAATTCTATCAAGGTAACTATAGGGCAAAGTTACCTCTATAAATAAGGGGCAGGCTTAAAAAACAAAAAATGTTTTTTAAGCCTGCCCCTTTTAACAAATATAATTAACAGTCAACTTTAATATTCAATATCAGCAGGCGTTCTGTTTGAACAATGGAAAAACCAGCTTTTGCTCTCTTTATTTAAAAGAATGCATTTTTGTACACGAAAAATTTCTTTACCATATTCTTTAGCTTCTTCCAAAACATTTGAAGATTCGTCTAATTTTTTTTGTTCAAAAAGACACTGGGAATAAACAGTAGAAACATACATTCTTTCATAATCAGTATATGCTCTGTTAGAAGTACATAAAATTTCATAAGCCCTCTTACACTGTTCATAGCACTTTTTTTTGCTTCCACCACCAATCGCTGGAGCATAATAATACCACTGGGCAAGATTAACCATAGCCACAAGATTTTCCTTATCCAATTTTAAACATTGACTGTAATATTTTTTTACATTCAGTCCCTGCTTCATAAGCTCACCTTTTGACAAATAGGTCATTGAACACGAAATTATATCCGTACAGGAAAGTAAGGTATTTGAATCAATGGAAGAATAATTTTTATCTAGATATTCAACTACATTTTTATACCTTGCTAAGATAAAATCTTTTTTTAAATCCTTGTACTTATCAAGTTCACACATTAAATTATAAACTTCCCAGACAAGTGCATTTTTTTTTGCAAAATCATTTTCTGTTTTTAAAAGTTCACTTAACTTTAAAATTGATTCATCTATTTTTTTTGCATCAGTTGAACACTGTGTAAGTTCAAGTCTTTGAGCATAGCAAAGATTATCCTGACTGTATGCAGAAGAAAAAATAAATGTCCCTAAAAAAAATAAAACTATAGATTTACGAAAGCAAGAAATTCTTCCCATAAAATTCCCTTTTGATTATGATTATTAATCTGAATAAAATCCATTGAAGATTTTAAAGCACCCTCTCCATCAGTGTCATCTCTGTCGCCAACAACAAGACATTTTTTTACACTTACATTTAATCTGTTTGCAAGTTCAATAAAAGGCCGCGGACTAGGTTTTAAAGCTCCCTCTTTTACAGAGGATGTAATTATGTCAACATTGGAAGTGTCTATAGATAATGAATGCATTCTTTCTTCTGTATTTGTATAGTCTGAATAGACTGCAATTTTAATTCCGTATGATTTTAATTTTAAGAAAAGTTCATTAACGTTTTTTCTAGCCACATATTTTTTCTTAAGTAAAAAAATCATTTTTGGCATATAGACATTTTTATACCAG
This sequence comes from uncultured Treponema sp., assembly GCA_964485955.1. Taxonomy (GTDB): domain Bacteria; phylum Spirochaetota; class Spirochaetia; order Treponematales; family Treponemataceae; genus Treponema_D. The sequence goes on from CAZALL010000081.1 coordinate 2,304, forward strand.
AATGCAATTTTTTTCTCAGAAGTTTTGCATTCTGCTGCGAGAAGTTTACAATATTGCGAAAAAAAATTTTCTCCATTAGAAAAATCAACGCCCTTAAGCATCTTACGAACTTTTCTGTCTGCCTTCATTTTAAAAATACTAAAAGGCAGGGAAAGTATTAATCTTAAGGGCATTTTTTTGTTATCATACAGGGTACCGTCAAAATCAAATATAACGGCCCCGTAATCATTAATTTTTTTTGTCATCAAATTTATTTTTTAATAAGTTCCTTAAACATTGAGTGACGCTTTTCGTCCTGCATAAGAAGATTAATCTTAAACTGACCGTCGCGATAACCCTGAGCAATACAATTTTCCTTATAAGTTTCAAACGAATCTTTCTTAAGAATATGTACTACAGGTTCATTAATACGGAACGAAGCACGCTTTGCATCATATTCACAGTTAATTTTAATAAGGTTCTTGTCAACAATCTTACCAAAATTATCAGCTGTTTCCTGACTTACATTCTGATCTTCAAATTCAAAATAGAAATGATAACGTGATTCCTGAACAACTGCAAAACCAACGTAGAACTTAAGAGGAAGATTTGCTTCTTTTTCTGCTTCCTTAACTGCTTCGATAAACTGTCTTTCTGCAAGTTTTTCACCAGTCATGGAAATAATTCCGTTTACCTTCTGAATAAATTGAATTGTAGGAATTGATTTATAATATCCTGTACACTCAACCATATCGTTCATGTTATAACGGTAAAGACCTGCCCATGTTGTAATATAGCAGAGATAGCGTTTGCCCTTTTCAAGTTCATTCATCTGCAAGAAGTGTGGATTTGGATTTTCCATTTCATCAACGCTTACAAATTCATAATAATGGAAATGAGGGAACATTACAGTATCATCAGCACCGTTTAATACAAGACCAAAGCGACATTCAGAAGCAAAGTAACCAAATTCCTGATGAAGCATTGTATCTGGGAAAGCACCCTTAAATTTATCCATATAAACTTTTGTATTACCGCACTTCCATGTTGTAAGAACCTGAAGGTCTGGCCAGTAATGCTTTGGAAGAAGTGTACCATATTTTTCTTTAAGTGCACGAAGTTCTTTAGCACGTTCTGGATTAGGCTTATAAAGAGATTCCATCTTAGCACGAATCTCTGGTTCAATTTTCATATCCTTGCACAAAGTTCCATGTTCAATATCATCAACATACTGATCATAAAATTCATTTGCATTTTTAATCATTTCAATTACTGTAGAAGGATTACAGATAACTAAGAGAGTAATATTCTGTTCAATACCAGTACGCATGATTGTATAATAACGTGCTGTATAATCAGAAATTGCAAATACATCAGCCGGAGCTGAATAAAGCTTTTTAATAAAATTAGGGCAATCTCTCTGAGTAACACCAGAAACTGAACCATATACAGTTCCATCCGGAGCCTTACCTTCAATTGCCTTTCCTACGATAGAAACACACTGCCCGTCCCAAACTTTTGGTCTATGCATCATAAATGTATAAAGCCAAAGGTGTGTCATTTTTGAATATACGTTTGAATAATATTCCTGAGTAATTGGAATCCACTTTGGTTCTTTTGTAGTACCGCTTGTTGTTGCATACATGAGTGGTTTTCCAGGGAAAAGAATATTTGCCTCACCGTTCTTATGGCGTTCAATAAATGGTCTTAAATCTTCATAATCATTTGCTGGAGGAACATTTTCCTGCCAGAGCTTATACAATTCTTTGTCATCCTTAGCTTCAAGAATTTTTGCAAAATTATGAGCCTTACCCCACTCTGTATCTTTTGCATAATTTAAAATTGCACGAAGGGTATTTTCCTGTTCCTTACCGCAATTTTTTGCAGCCTTATTTAATGCACGAAGCTGTTTTCTTCCAACAAAACCAAGTGCAAAGCTTAAAACCCAGGCATTTTTAGTTTTTTTCATTTTTTTACCAACCTTAAATTTTTTCTCATAATAAATGCTTTTGCATCAATTTGAGATAAGATTACAAATAAATTAAACTGAATGTCTAAAACTGCTATGCAAATTAACAAAAAACGTCAAAATAAACAATAAAAAAATTGACAGTAAGCAAAAATTTTAGACAAACAAGTAATGTTAACACAATTAAAGAAAAATGTCAGTTTTTTTAACTGAATTTTCGTAAAATAGTTGTAAAAAATAAAAATTTGCTATAATTTTACCCTTACGGCCGTTGGCGACAAATCTAGGAGGATCTGATTAAAATACATATTCAGAATCCACCTTCAAAATTATGAGGAAAAGATAAAACCTCTTTTCGTCCGTACACTCGGGCAAATAAGGGAAGAAAAAATGACACAATCAAATGCTTCACATGGTAACGAATACTTCATTGACCGCCAGAATAAGACGGAATCAAATGCCAGAAGCTACCCAAGGAAATTTCCTTTCGCATTAAAACATGCAAAAGGTTCATGGGTTGAAGACGTAGAAGGAAACTCCTACCTGGATTTTTTATGCGGAGCTGGAACTCTTGCACTTGGACACAATGATGATGACGTTAACAAGGCAATGATTGAATTGATTTCTTCAGATGCCCCTCTTCATACACTAGATCTTACAACTCCTGTAAAGGATGAATTTGTACAAACTGTTCTTTCACTACTGCCAGAGGGTTTAAAAGAAAATGCAAGAATTCAGTTTTGTTCTCCAAGCGGAACTGATGCAACTGATGCTGCAATAAAATTATGTAAAACTGCAACTGGACGCGACAGCATAATTGCTTTTTCTGGTGCCTACCACGGAATGGGACACGGAGCTATGGCACTAACAGGAAATTTAAATGCCAAAACAAAAGTTCATGGACTTATGCCAAATGTTCAGTTTATGCCTTATCCAAATTCCTACAGATGTCCCTTTGGCTTAGGCGGAAGTGCCGGTACAAAAGCTGCTTGTACATATTTTGAAAAAACATTAAAAGACCCTGAAAGCGGAATTACAAAACCTGCAGCCGTTATTCTTGAACCAATTCAGGGAGAAGGCGGAGTAATTCCTGCCCCTGTAGAATTTTTACAAACAGTCCGCCGGGTAACAAAAGAATTAGACATTCCAATGATTGTTGACGAAATTCAGTGCGGATGTGGAAGAAGCGGTAAATTCTTTGCCTTTGAATATGCAGACATTGTTCCGGACGTAATTTTAACATCAAAAGCAATCGGTGGAAGCCAGCCACTTGCAATCGTAATCTACAACAAGGACTTAGATGCCTGGCAGCCTGGAGCACACGCAGGTACATTCCGCGGGAACCAACTTGCAATGAAAGCAGGCACTGTTCTTATAAAAAAAGTTTCTTCTCCTGCTTTTCTTAAAGAAGTTCAGGAAAAAGGAAACATGGCAAAAGAACGCTTTGAAAAATTAAAAGAAGAAGTAAAAATTATAGGCGATGTCCGCGGTAAAGGTCTTATGCTGGGAGTAGAATTTGTTGACCCTCATGGAAGCCCAGATCAGATGGGTTCGCTGCCTGTAAGCGGAGAAATAGCTGCCCTTGTTCAGAAAAAATGCTTTGAAAATAAACTTGTAATGGAAAAAGGCGGAAGAAACGGTTCTGTAATGAGATGCCTGTGTGCTTTAAACATTACAAAACAAGATCTTTCTTTGGGTCTTGATATTTTTGAAAAAGTTGTAAAAGAAGTAAACGCAATTTACAGCTGATATTTTTTACAAGGATTTACTCATGGACAAAGTATTTTTAACTCACTCAAAAGCCGACAAAGACTTCTACAAAAAAATTATAGAAGAAACTTCAACAGCAATTACCCAAAGCTTTTGTGATGAAGGAGCATTCAGCGGAATCACACCTCAGGCTCTAAAGGAAACAATTAAAGTAGAAAACATGCTTCCGCAAAGAGGCTTAGGCTGGGAAAAAGTCTTTGATGAAATAAAAACAAAAGTACTTCCCCATTTTCTGCATACTCCTTCAGTAAAATACATGGCTCATCTTCACTCAGCAGCCCTTGTAGAAACTATTGCCAGTGAACTTATAATTTCAACTTTTAATCAGTCAATGGACAGCTGGGATCAGTCTCCTGTTGCAACAGAAATTGAACTTGAAGTAATAAAAAAATTATGCTCAATGTATGCCTACCCCCAAAATTCAGATGGAATTTTTACAAGCGGAGGTTCCCAGTCAAATCAAACTGCAATTATTTTAGCAAGAGACTGGTTCTGTAATGAAGTATTAAAATATGATGTAAAAAAATACGGACTGCCACAAAATTTTCAAAAGTTAAGAATGTACACTTCAGAAATTTCCCATTTTTCAATGGAAAAAAGTGCCCATATTCTAGGCTTAGGCTATCAGTGTGTTGTAAAAGTTCCAGTAGATAAAAATCAAAAGATAGACATAAAAGAATTTAAGCGTCTTATTGAAGAAGACAAAGCTAAGGGAAACATTCCATTTTTAGCAGTAGCGACCATAGGTACAACTGATTTTGGAAGCATAGATCCTTTTATAGAAATGTCACAAATCTGTAAAGAAAATAAAATGTGGCTTCATGCAGATGCAGCTTACGGTTCTGCCCTTATAATGTCAGAAAAATATTGTCCACGTATTAACGGAATAAATGTATGTGATTCAATTACAGTAGATTTTCATAAAATGTTCATGATGCCTATTTCATGTTCAGCAGTTTTAATAAAAGACAAAAAAAATTTTGACTCTCTTACGATACACGCAGACTATTTAAACCGCACAGAAGATGAAGAAGACGGTTACACAAATCTTGTAGACAAATCTCTGCAAACCACAAGACGTTTTGACGGCCTTAAAGTCTGGGTAAGTTTTCAGATAAGGGGTCAAGACGGATGGAATGAATTAATTAATACCTGTGTAGAAAATACAGAATATCTTTATTCAATTTTACAGAATGACCCTTCATTTGAAACAGTCTGTCCTCCAGAAATTTCTTCTGTTGTATTCAGGACAATTGGTTCAAAAAATGATGATGAAGTAAACAAAAAAATACGCCGCACTCTTATTCACAAATATGGCACTGTAATAGGACAGACAGTATGCAATAATTCAACCTTCTTAAAATTTACTCTTTTAAATCCGCTTATAAGTCATAAAAATCTTGAAGAACTTGTAAAGCTTATAAAAAACTTGTGCTGTTGTCACAAAGAAAGCAATTTTATATAATTCAGCAGAAAAAAGAACTTAATTGAACATAGAGGATGGTTTTAAATGACAAAATTAGTTTTAATCCGCCACGGTGAAAGTGAATGGAACAAGTTAAACCTTTTTACAGGCTGGACAGATGTTGAACTTAGCGAAAAAGGAATTGAAGAAGCAAAATCAGCTGGTAAACTTCTTAAGGCTGAAGGATATGACTTTGACCTCTGCTACACATCTTATTTAAAGAGAGCAATTCATACTCTTAACAATGTACTTGATGAAATGGATCGTGCATGGCTTCCTGTTGTAAAAACATGGAAACTTAACGAACGCCATTACGGTGATCTTCAGGGAAAAAACAAGGCT
>CAZALL010000082.1:0-7804 GCA_964485955.1 uncultured Treponema sp.
AATTCTGACTTTATACCATTAAGGACAAGACGTTTTGATACAACTTCACAGGTGCGTTTTGTATTACAGAAAATAATAAGACTTTCAGGATTTTCTTTTGTAATGATTCCTACAAGAAGCTTCATTTTTTCATCACTTGAAACATGCAGAAGTTCCTGATCAATTTCTTCTACAGTAATATTTTCTGCAGCGATTGTAATTTCTACAGGATCTCGAGTATATTCCCATGCCAGATTTTTTACATAAGAATTTAATGTTGCAGAAAAAAGCATTGTCTCCCGTTTTTCACTCTGCGGAAGAACTTTTATAAGAGTCCTTAAATCAGGATAAAACCCCATATCAAACATGCGATCTGCTTCGTCAACAACTAAAAATGCGACGCCTGACAAATCCATCTGTTTTCCTTCATAAAGATCAATTACGCGACCAGGAGTTCCTATTAAAATATCTACATTTTTTTTAAGCATGGAAACCTGTCTGTCATAACCAACACCGCCGTAAAATGATGCAGTTTTTAATTGTGTATATTTAGTAAGTTTCTTAGCTTCTTCTTCAACTTGAACTGCAAGTTCCCTTGTCGGAACCATAATCAGAGCTTTTTTGCCTTTTACATTTTCACGGCAAAGCATTTCTTGAATTACACTAATTAAATAGGCAGCTGTTTTTCCAGTTCCGGTTTGTGACTGAACATATAAATCCCTTCCTTCGATAGAAGCTTTTAATACCTGTTCCTGAACTGGAGTACAGGTTACATAAGAAGCATCTGCGATTCCTTTCTGCAAATTTTCATCTAAAGCAAATTCTGTAAAATTCATAATTTCCTGTATTTCAAAACAAATTTTTACTTCAATTAAAGTGCCTAAGTATACATTTTTTTTAATGTAATGTATAGTAAGTACAATAATATGGAAAACTTAAACACAAAAAATTTATATCAAGCTGAACTTTTTAAAAATCGTCTTTCAAAAAACTACAGGCAGTTAAAAAAATGGGCAAGAAAAAACAGAATAAGTTCTTACCGACTTTATGATAAAGATATTCCAGAAGTTCCCCTAGCCCTGGATTTATATGAATTTTTACCAGAAGAAATTACAGACAAGGAAGAATGTGCACGCTTTTATGCAGAACAAAATAATTCAATCAGTTTAAATGATGCACACTCAAGAGAAACTCTAAAATTACAAAAAGAAAGAACCTACGTAACGCTTTATCTTTACGAACGTCCTTATGAAAAAGAAAGAGAACTAGAAGAAGAATGGCTTAACCTTATGGCAGAAAGTGCATGCAGTGTTCTTGAAATACAAAAAGATCATGTAATTACAAAAACAAGAAAAAAACTTTCTGGCAGTGAAGAAGGCAGAAATGAACAGTATGAAAAATTTGACACACAAAGACATATTCAGGGATTGGTTCAGGAACAGGGACAGCTTTTTAAAATTAATCTTACAGATTATTTAGATTCAGGATTATTTTTTGATCACCGCGTACTTAGAAAAATTATAAGAGAATCTTCTTCAGGTAAAAACGTACTTAATCTTTTCTGCTACACCGGAAGTTTTTCTGTATATGCGGCTGAAGGCAATGCAAGACTTGTAGAAAGTGTTGACCTAAGCAACACATACATTGATTGGGCAAAAGAAAATTTTAAAATCAATTCACTTACAAATACACAAAAATATTTTTTTACCAGACAGGATGTAAGGGAATTTTTAAAACAAAAAAATGAAGAAAATAAAAATACAGATTCTTCAAACCAGAAATATTTTGACATTATAATTCTTGATCCGCCTACATTCAGCAATTCTAAAAAGACACAAAACATTCTAGACATAACTAAAGACTGGAGTGAACTTTGTGCAGAATGTATTAAACTTTTACGTTCAAAAGGCTGCCTTTATTTTTCTACAAATTCAAAAAAGCTTGTATTTAATGAAGATGAACTAAAAAAACTTACTGACAACTTAGAATATTCTATTACAGATATAAGTTCAAAGACTATTCCAGAGGATTATAGAAATTCAAAAATACACCGCTGTTGGAAAATTGAATTAGCATAATTTTTTTATAGCTTATAAAAATAAAAAACCGTCACTTCAGAAGTGACGGTTTTTAGACAAAATGTAAAAATTATTTTGTTGAATCAGACTTAATGCCGTAGCGCTTGTTAAAGCGGTCAATACGTCCGGCTGTGTCAACAAGTTTCTGCTTACCTGTATAGAACGGGTGACATGCAGAACAAATTTCAACATGGATGTCTTTTACTGTAGAACGTGTTTCAATTACGTTGCCACATACACAAGTGATTTTTGTCAATGTGTATTCAGGATGGATATCCTTTTTCATTATAACTCCTTATCTTTTGCCCGATATTGAAGAAAGACCAGTCATCTTATGCCTCAATTAAAAATGGAATTTCTTCCCGGCACCTTTTCTTCACTGTTATCAATCAAATCAATACCACAAAAGTTTTTACCATGATACTAAAAACTCAAGACTGCGTCAATCAGACTTTAGTTTAGTGTAGATTTCCTAAATTAATCTATTGCTGCAGAACCAGTATTCATCGATGCTAAGAAAGCCTCATTATCCTTACTTTTCTTCATCTTATCCATAATCAATTCAAGCATATCGGCATCTTCCATTGGATTAAGAACTTTTCTTAAAATCCACATCTTCTGAAGTTCATTTTCTGTAAGAAGAAGTTCTTCTTTTCTTGTACCAGATTTTTTGATATTGATTGCAGGGAAAAGACGACGTTCAGCAAGTTTTCTGTCAAGGTCAATTTCACTGTTTCCAGTTCCCTTAAATTCTTCAAAAATAACTTCGTCCATTCGGCTACCAGTTTCAATAAGGGCTGTAGAAATAATTGTAAGAGAACCGCCCTCTTCAACATTGCGGGCAGCACCAAAAAATCTCTTTGGTTTATGAAGTGCATTAGAATCAACACCACCAGATAAAACCTTACCAGAAGTAGGAACAGTCTGGTTGTAGGCACGAGCAAGACGTGTAATTGAATCAAGGAATATAACAACATCTTTTTTATGTTCAACAAGACGTTTTGCTTTTTCCAATACCATCTCTGCTACCTGAACATGACGGGTTGCCTGTTCATCAAAAGTAGATGAAATTACTTCTGCATTAATTGAACGTTCCATTTCTGTAACTTCTTCAGGACGTTCGTCAATTAAAAGAACAATCAGATAAACTTCAGGATTATTTTTTGTAATTGCATTTGCAATCTTCTGCATAAGAGTTGTCTTACCAGCTTTTGGAGGAGCAACAATAAGAAGTCTCTGTCCCTTACCAATTGGAACAAACAAGTCAACAATACGTGTAGAAAGTTCAGTAGAAACAGTTTCAAGCTGAAGTTTATTTTTTGGATAAAGAGGCGTGAGGTTTTCAAAAGGAATACGGGTCTGAGCAACGCGCGGTTCATCAAAATTTACAGTTTCGATTCTAAGGAGAGCAAAAAATTTTTCACCTTCTTTTGGAGAGCGTGTTTGACCGTAAATTGTATCACCTGTTTTTAAATTAAAAAGCCTTATCTGACTTGGAGAAATATAAATATCATCTGGTCCTGGAAGATAAGAATTCTGCGGACTGCGTAAAAATCCATATCCGTCCGGCAAAATCTCCAGTGCACCGCTTGCAAAAATAATTCCGCCATGTTCTGTATGAGCCTTAAGAATCACAAAAATAAGATCCTGTTTTTTCATAGGAGCAAGGTCATCTTCCAGAATATCATACTTTAATGCAAGATTTCTAAGTTCAACCATACTCATTTTTGTAAGGTCATTAATTAAAAGACGTGGCTTTGCAGCATATTCTTCAGGATTTTCAATTCTTTGATTTGCTTCAATTTCTGCCTTTTGCTGAGCAAATCTTTCTGCTGCACTCATACGGTTATTATTGTTATACCGTCCATTTCGGTTATTATTATTGTAACGTCCATTACGGTTATTGTTATTATAACGATTTCTATTATCCTGATAGTAGTAAGACTGATTTTGATTTTGTGCTAGAGAATTTTCTTCAGAAGAAGTCTGTACATTTTGATGATTTTCTTCTACTGCTGTTGAATCAAGTGAAGAATTTTCTGTCTGTTCACTTGAAGTCTGGGCATTTTCTTGAGTCTGCACACTAGACTCGGCTTGAGATTCAGTTGTTTCAAGAGCTGAATCTTCTAAAGCAGTTTTTTTTGCCCTCACAACTCGCTTTTTCTTAGGTTTTTCACTTTCTACAGTTTCGTTTTCAATTTGTGTTTCTTCTTTTGCCTCTTCCAGATTCTCTGTTTCAGATTTCTTGGTACGGCGTTTAGCAACCAATGCCATTAGTTTTCTCCATTGAAATTAAAAAGATTACGGATAATTTAAAATGATTTTTAAATATTTCCGCTATATGTAAGAATGAATTAAAATTACACTATAAAGAACAGCTAGTAAATTTTCTCTCTCAAAAACATTTTATTTTTAGATTAACTTTTAATTAATGAGCTTCATCACTCTTCATAATTAAAGCCTGACGATATTCTGACGAAGCAACTGCAAAAATATCAGTTTCAGGCTCTTCATCGATCATAGAAACCTGACCTTCAAAATCAACTTTTTCGCCAATGCGTAACCTTGCACTGCGTATATCACCCTTAACGCGACTTCCATTACACAGTTCAACTCTATCCATTCCTTCAATATTGCCTGTAACTGTGCCAGAAACAACTATCGAATTCGCAGTCATTTTATCCACTGTACAGACAGCACTTTTATCTATTTCTAGGGAACCACTTGCTTTAATAGTTCCATTAAATTTTCCAGTTATTACAAGAGAGTCAGTAAATTCAAGAAGACCGTCAAATTCTGTCTCCTGACCAAATACTGTGTAATTACCTGCATCTTTACTCATTTTTGAATTTATTCCTAATCCTGATTTTTCTGATTATTTTCTTCACTTACTGGAAGATCCCAAAGGGCTTTTTTTAATTCCTGACCTGAACGAAAAGCTGCAACAAAATGTGGTGCAACCGAAAGCTCTTCACCAGTCTTTGGATTTCTTGCCTTGGATCTACCACGTCTTAAACGTGCTTCAAATGTACCAAAGCCACGAAGTTCTATTGTATTACCTTCTTTTAAAGACACCTTTAACTGCTCAAGGACAGCTTCTAAGACATCCTGTATAGTTTTCTTTTCACACTTTATATTCTGGTATACAGCTTCTACTAAATCATATTTTGTGACTTTTTTTGCAGACATAAATACCTCTTAAGAAAAAAGGTGAAAAAAATAAAGTAAAACAAACAGGATGCTTTTTTAAGCACCCTGCCTGTCTTATTTTGCAGCAGCAGAAGCAGCAAATGTAACATTAAAGAGCTTCATCATGCGGCTCTTTTTGCGAGAAACGGCTTTGCGTGTCATTACACCCTTGCGGTCAGCGTTATCAAGTTCTGATACAAAGGCTTTAAGTGTTTCAGCAGCAAGTTTTTCGTCCTTTTTAAGAACAGCGTCCATATACTTGCGAGCTGCTGTATGACACTCAGATTTAACTGCTTTATTGCGCAGACGGCGAACTTCGCTCTGTGCTAATGCTTTTTCTGCAGATGTTTTTTTAGTTGCCAAAGGAATACCCCCAAACAATATGTTTTGACAGTTTACAGAATGGCTTTTGTTTAGTCAAGGCAATTACTTCTAAAAAAATTCAGTTTTTACAGTTTGCAAAAAATAATTCCCCAAAATTTAAAAAATGTTTTTTGACAAATAATTTTTATCTTATTGACAGGCATCCATTTTTTTGTGTAATATCCTATGAAATTGTAAAGATGGAGGATCGTCATGGCCGGAGCCAGTAAAAACTCTCGTAGTACAGTAACTACACATAAATTCATCTGTCCTGATTGCGGTGGTGAAATCGTTATGAAAACAATCGCAGAAAACGGAAAGCTTAAGAATTTAGCAGAATGCCAGAAATGTAAGCGTACAGAACGCAGACCTAAAGATTTTAAATAATTTTTAGCAACTGATAAAAAAGGGCTGTCACAAAAACAGCCCTTATTTTATTTTAAAACTAAACCTGCATTGAATCTGACGGAAGAGCTCTCCACTCCTTTAACTGAGCATCAATTAATTTGCGAGCTTCTTCAAGAATTTTTGTATGTTCTTCCTTTGTCTTTGGAGGATCAAAAACTTTTAATACCTTAACTCTATAACAGCCTTTATAAAGATTACGCATTATCTGATCAAAACTTCGTATTTTCCATCCGCCGTCTAAAGCACATACTGCAACAGGAAGATTTACTGTTTCTGAAATTTTTCTAAACCCAGCTGAATAAAACTGACCTAATTCACCATCCTTACTTCTTGTTCCTTCAGGAAAAATTACAGGCATTTTATTTTTATCTTTTTTTACATTTTCACCAAATTTTGTAAGAATTTTCATTGCCTGACTGGCACGTCCCTTGCGAGGAATCATACAGTGTCCCTGACTTTTTAACATAGGTCCTACCATAGGGACAGAAGCAAGTGTATCTTTTGCAACAAAACACATTTCTTTTTCATGCATAAATTTTAAATAAACTGGCACATCAAGAAGACTCTGGTGATTTGAAATAAGCAGATACTGTTCAGGAAGCATTTTTTTACTTTCATAATCACCCAGAAAATAAAATTTTTTATATGTACGTAAAATTGCAAACAAACGCAGTGAACAGATTTTTGTAACATAATCCGACCAAAACTTTGCAAGCTTATGACTTAAGGGATAAGCAAAAGTAAGATTCAATGACGGATAAAACAAACTGAATAAAATACAGATAATTGTTATTAAACTAGACATGCACAAAATTATACTAGACAGGCAGAAATTTTTCAACGGCAACAATTATGTCACTTGAAGAATTATACATTCGTCTTGTCATGGGAACACTCAAAGTAAACTGTTTTCCGTAAGCCTTATCTACAATCCGTCTATCTAAGACAACAACAACTCCCTTATCATCGCTTCGCCTTATAAGTCTTCCAAAACCCTGACGGAATTTTATGACAGCATGAGGTACACTAAGTTCCATAAAAGAATTTCCGCCTTTTTTTTCCAGAGCCTCACATCTTGCAGAAAAAACTGGATCATTTGGTACCGCAAAAGGAAGTCTGACCATTATAACTTGACTTAAACTTTCTCCAGGAACATCTACACCTTCCCAAAATGAATCAGTTGCAAACAGAACACTACTATGATCCGCCTTAAATTTTTCAAGTAACTGAAAACGGTCATCGTCTCCCTGCTTCATCACAGTTAAAGAACTTGACCTTAAATAAAGCCTTGCTGCCTGATATGCACTTTTTAAACTGTCGTAAGAAGTAAAAAGCACTAAGGTTCTTCCATTAGCAGCTGTTATCAAACGAGGAATTGTATCTTCAATCCATGACTGAAAATCATAAGTTGACACAGGAGGTGCATCACGGGTAACTGCAAAAATCATATTAGTACTGTATGGAAAAGGTGAATCAAACTGACCGGTCAAAAGTCTTTCTTCTTCAACAAAACAAATACCTGTTCTGCGGAACCAGTAAGAAAAATCCGTTCCTGTTTTTATAGTAGCACTTGTACACACAACAGAAGACATAGGTTCAAAAACACCGCTGTTCATTAAAGGAGCAATATCTAAAGGTGTCTGAGTAAATGAAATATAAGTTACAATGTCATCACCTGCAATTTTTGGAGGTAAACGATTCTTCTCCATCCAGAACACAGTATCTTCCCTTTCATTCCATTCTGCAAAATTTTTACAGAGAACGAAGATATCACCAAAGAACTGCTG
>CAZALL010000083.1:0-7753 GCA_964485955.1 uncultured Treponema sp.
TTCCAATAACAAAACGCACTGCAACAGCCTGATAAAAGATTCTTGAACCATAACCTACAATTCCATTTACAAGTTCAACACCTTCTCCAATTTGACTGGCTTCATCCTTAGAAGAAAGAATTGTAATATTCTTTAATTTAAATGCACCTTTTATATATGAATGACTACCAATTTTTGCATCTTTTAACAGAGTACAATTTTTTATTACAGCATCATCTTCTACAATGCCATACGTATTATTTTTTTTATCATTAAAGTACTCAGTCAGTTCAACAAACTTCTGCATAAGTACTTTATCTTCCCTATACCTTGACCACAAAAATGCATCGGCTGGAATCATAGTTTCAAAAGGGAGAACTGCACGCTGGTCATTTTCATTACCAACACCTATCCAAATTCTGTTTTTTTCCGGCTCACCTTCTTTTAAAATTCCGTTTCCAAATTTTGAATGATTAGTACAACTCATTTCCTGAACATTAAACAAAAGTACTCTGTTTCCCAGTCTGTAGTTGGATAAATAATTTACATTTCTTATAACACAATCATCGCCTGTCACAACATTTTCAAGCACAGAACGATATATACCCGTCTTAAGTTCAAGATCATGGTATTTTAAGGTCGCAGGACGAATTACACCTAAAATTACAAAACCATTAAATTCACTCTGTGTAATCTGTTCTGCACAAAACTCCCCTTCTTTCTCACTAACCCATACATTCTGCCAGTCTGAATCAGAAGAAGAATTTCTATTTTGAATTAAAGTATAAACTTCCTTTGCACTAAGATGGCGTTTACCTTTTAAAAGTTCTTGTGGAATAAAATCTGTATTTTTTTTATCAGATAAAAGTGTAACTAAAGACATAAATATAATTATAAGATGTTTTTTATTGGGGAGCAATATGATATAATCTCTTACATGGAAAAGTTATCTAAAAAGATTATAATCTTATCGTTTTTAATTTTATTTTTATGTCCGGCATTTATATTTTCAAATGATGCAAATATTGAAGAAAAAAATGACATTAAAGTTTACACTCTTTCTAACGGACTTACCCTCTACACAAAAGAAGACAAAACTTCTGCCCTTACAAGAATTGAACTTGCCGTAAGAGCAGGCTTTAGTTCCCAAAGTCCTTCCAATGCAGGATTTTTTCCACTTTACACAAGACTTTTCCTTACACCTGCAATACAACAAGATCCTTCTTTTGACACTCAGACAGTTGCATCTTACTGCAATGCTGACTCTGCAACATACACAACAGAACTTTCTCCCTACAATACTGAACACTACCTTCACTTACTTTCACTTTGCTGTATAAACCCTTCATTCCCAGAAGAAATTTTAAATGAACAGTTAAATGCAATGAAGATTGAAGTTTTACAATATGAAGATTCAACAGCAGGATTTTTAAACAGTGCAATTGATTCCCGCGTATTTTATGAAGAACCATGGAAGCAGGACAGCGGAATTTATCCGTCTCTTTTTTCGTCAAACACAACTTCATCTGCGAGAACAAAACTTCTTGAGATTTCAAGCAATTATTATATTCCCCAAAACACAGCACTTTTTATAAGTGGAAACATTGACAGTGAAAAAATCTGCTTCTGGGTAGAAAAATATTTTTCTAAATGGCAGGCAGGAAAAATTTTAGAAAAATCGCCTGTAAAAATTCAAAAAAATGAAGAATCAAAAAAATATGTAATTACAGACCCGGCTTTTTCTGATGAAATGACACAAATTGTAGTTCAATACACAGGACTTTCTTTAGGTGCATCAAGCATACTTGCAGCAGCATTTTCAAACCAGTTTTCAACTTACAAAAAAGAAGCTCTTAATAATAATATACTTTCAATTCGTGATAGCGACTATATAAATGCAGCCTCTGCACAAAAAAATGGAAGTTCAAGATTAATTCTCCAGGCAATCATGGAAGAACCTTATTTATTTGCTTCTCAAAAACCAAAGAAAGGAACAAAAATCCCTTCCCCCCTAGAACAGGCAGAACTTTTTGTAAAAACCGCCAGCTCCTGTGCAATGTTAAATGACAAAGATTTTTACAGTGCACAAAATTTAATTCTTGCCCAGTACAGAAGCATAAAAGGCAACACAAGTGAATACATGAAACTTCTTGCCGATTACTGGTCACTTACTTCCAAAGAAAAAAATTTTTGTGCAAGTACAGAAAATCTTTTTAATGAAATTGAAAATTTAAAAATTGAAGAACTAAAAAAAATGTTTAGCGAAGACACTCCTTATATTTTTGTTTTAGTAAATTCTGAAATATACAAAAAAAATAAAAAATCTTTTGATAAAGAAAAATATAATTTAATTACTAGAGAAAATGCTTCATGGTATTCAGATCAATTAAAATTAAAATCAGCAATGAATACAGACTTTACTAAAAGCCAAAATGAAAATTCTGATGATGAAGAAAAAACTTTTGAATCAAAATCTCAAAATTATTATTTACAGAATGCTTCAATGTATTTAAGTTCAACATTAAAAAACAACATTCCCCTTGTAATCAAAAAAAATGCTGACAGCCAAGAAGCTCTTCTTTCCATTGCAATTACTGGCGGAGAACTAGCATCTCCTTCAAATGAAAAACACTTAAGGACAGTCTTAATAAATGCTTTTGCAACAAACATACAAAAAGAAATTTCTTTTATGCGCAATGCATCTTCTTTTACAGGTGAAACACAGGTAAAGGCATGGACAGAAGACACTGTAAGTTACATAACTATAAGCTGCATTAAAGAAGACTTACACCAGGTACTTCTTGCCGCAAGTAATGCTATTGTTTTTGGAGAAGTTCCACCAGCCTTGGCGGATCAGCTTGTTTACGATGAAAAAAATCAATGGTCTGTAAAAAGTTCTTCCCTAGTTTACCAGATGAATTGTGCTGCATTTTCTTCAATTTACAACGGAACAAAGTACCAGAAACTTTTTGACACAAATGCAAATATTCTTAAAGACACAAGTTTTACTTCTGTTTCAAAAGCATATACAGAACTTCTTGATGCATCCCTTTACACTCTGCTTGTAACAGGAGACATAGAATTTGACAATGTAATTAAAGAAGCCGAAGAAACATTTGGAAAGTTAAAAGAACAGACAAAGCGAAGTGAAGCATATCAGATTCAGCCTGTATTTTCACGTTTAACAAGAAAAGTAAAACTCCGTCACACATACACTACAGACATTCCAAAAGAACTTGCAGGAGAAAGACCTTTAATTTTAATTCCAACTACAGACTTCTACGATCCTGTAGAGTTTTATTTTAAGGCACCTGTACAAAAAGATGAAATTGCACTTTTTAATGCCCTGCTTTACGAATTAAATTATCAGCTACAAAAAAAAGTTGATACAAAAATAAATTGTTCCATAAAAGAAGCTACATGGAATTTTCCAGTCGCAGCAGTCATTGCTGAAAAAGTTTTATACACAAAAAATTTTGATGCAGCATATAAAGCAGCGGTAAACAAAGTATTTGAAGAATTAAATACACTGGATACAAGTGCCCTCTTAAGAATTAAATCACTATGGATCTCTCAAGTAATGGCTCCAACAGGTACTAATGAAGGAACGGCAACTCTTATCCAAAAAGGAATTCTCTCTGGTAATCCTCTGCAGTACTTAGAAGACTATGTTACTGTAGATACATGTACCTTTGAAGACTTGTTAAAAATTGCAGACACCTATCTTTTAAAAGAACCTATGATAAAACTTTATTCTAAAGATGCAAAATAATTTTTACAATTTAAGCAGTTTATCAAAGATACTTTAATTTAAAAAAATAAAACTTCATCTACAGTAAAATCATTTTCACAGCAGGGAATATCTTCTACAACCTGCTGTCTAAAACAGACAGCTAAAATTTTTAAATTACATTTATTTTTTAAACACTCATCTTTTAATTTTGCAAGTGCCCTGTCATAAAATCCCTTACCCCGACCAAGCCTTTTTTTGTCTTTAGTAAAAGCAAGTCCTGGAACAAGAATCAAAATATTTTTTACATTCAGTTTTGTCAGATTAAATTTATTTTCTTCTTTATCTTCTGGTTCAAAAATATTCCATTTATTTTTTATGCACTGTTCTTTTATAGCAAAATCTTTTTTTATTTCGTAAAAAAACATAAGTCCATCATCTGCCACAACTCGCGGGAGAAATAATTTTTTTTCTTTACAATCATGACAGTTTTCATTTACAGTATCTAAATTTAATTCTTCATTCATTGCCATATAAGAAAAAAGAGAATCTGCATTTAAATATTCTTTTGATGAAAGAATTTTTTTGCATACTTCTTCAGACTGAAAAAATCTTTCTTTATCTGACATTTCTTTTAAGACAAGTTTTATTTTTTTTCTTAAGATGGATTTTTCTTCGTTTACAGTCATGACAAAATAAAAGGTACTCTAAAATAAATTATTTTAAAACAAAAAAGGCTTCCTTTTTACGGAAACCTTTTACGCCCCCTGCTGGGCTTGAACCAGCGACACACGGATTAACAGTCCGTTGCTCTACCGACTGAGCTAAGGGAGCAATTCATTGCTGAATATGTGATTATTATATAGACTATAAAAAAATGTGTCAATATCTTTACACTAAAATTTTATAAAAAAATTAAAAAAAACGGGAGCAAAATACTCCCGCTATATTAA
This sequence comes from uncultured Treponema sp., assembly GCA_964485955.1. GTDB lineage: Bacteria > Spirochaetota > Spirochaetia > Treponematales > Treponemataceae > Treponema_D. The sequence goes on from CAZALL010000083.1 coordinate 4,663, forward strand.
ATAAAACTATTTGTTAAGAATAAACTCAACGCGACGGTTTTTCCACCAGTTATCTCTGTCACTTCGGGCAACTACAGGTTGTCTTCCTCCACGACCAACTGATGTAAGACGATTAGCGTCAACTCCATACTGGACAAGTTTTTCCTTTACAAAATCTGCACGTTTTTGAGAAAGCGGTTCAAGAGGAATGTTTCCATTTGCAGTAGAAGTTTCTTCAGCTTCTGTACCACTTACATTATTTGCATGACCTTCAATTGTTACCGTATAATCCTTAAACTTATTAAGAATCTGTGCAATTCTCTTAAGTACCCTTTCATTATTTTCTACATTTGCTTTTGTAAGAGAAGAGTCAACTTTAAAGTCTGCAGCATCTTTACGGAAAATAATTGAAGGAACCTGCATCTTAAGAACATCGCCCACACGGATTACAAGAACGTCTACATTTATTACACCTTCAACGCTACTTGTCATACCAAGAGTATCTGTTACTTCAAATACATAAGGATAGTCTGTAGCAGACTGAACTAATTCACCATTATTACCACGACCATCCCAAATAAGTCTTTCTGTGATTGAACTCTTTCCGCTAGTCTTCCAGAAAGACTTTCCATTATTAGGATCTTTTACTGTAAATGACCAGTTCTTTAAAGGAGCAATACTTGTTCCCTTTAACTGAATAAACAAATCATCATTTACACCATCATTGTCCGGACTAAAATATTCAGGGGCTGTACGTACACGAAGCTGAGGAGCAGTTGCAGTACAAATAAAAGGAGAAGAAACAGCATCTACAATATTTCCTTTTGCATACTCTGCATGAAGTTTTCCAGTAAATATTCCTTCAGCAGCATTGCCATCTTCTTTTGCTCCATCCCAGATAAATATAGAAGGAAGATTTGCAGAATCTTTTTGAGTCCATTTTCTTACAGTATTTCCATTTTGATCTACAATTTCAAATGACCAGGCACTAATACCTTCTGTAAGAGACATCTTTACATTAAACTTCTGGCTTTCAAATTTACCGTCACCATTTGGAGAAATACCTTCAAGTTCAGTTGTAATATAAGCCTTTGTTTCCCTGTTATCTAATGTAAGCGGATTAAGACTTGCACTACCCTTATTACCTGCAGCATCTGTTGAACTTACAGTAAGAGAATAATTTCCGTTTGCAGCAATATTACCGTTTTCATCAGTTCCATCCCATGAGAATGAAGGAACTTTTCCCTGCCATGTATATATTCTTACAAGCTGACCTTTTGCATTGCGAATTTCGCCAGTCCACTTTTCTTCCTGAGAAGAATCTGCAGTAAACGGAAGGACATCCAGACGACCATCTTTATCAGGAGAGAAAGTTGTGTAAGGAACAGAAATACTTACCTGAGGAGCCTGTGTATCTAAGACAAATGGAGAAGTAGACACTGATGCTTCATTACCATTTTTAGCTTTTGTAGATAAAGTTGCAATATATTTTCCGTCAGCACAACGAGTTCCATCATCTTTAAGACCGTCCCATGTAATACTTTCAGGAAGTGCACGTTTTTCACTTATAACCTTAACAGGCTTTAAGTTTTCTGTAGTAATCGTAAGAATCCATGAATCTACACCACTTGAAGTTTTTACAAAAGGAGTAAATGTTATCTTATCCTGAACTTTGTCATTATTTGGTGAGAATGCATTTACAGAAGAAGAAAGCATTAATTCAGTTTTAGAAGTATCCAGTTCAAAGAAATCAGAAGTTACTTTTGTTGTGTTTCCTGCTAAATCTGTTGACTCAATTTCATAGACATAAGTTCCGTCTGAACACAATTTTCCATTTGAATCAACTCCGTCCCATTCAATCTGAGAAGGAAGACTGTCATTAAATTCAAATGTTTTTACAGCAAGGCCATTTTCACCCTTTATACGACCTGTCCATAACTTTTCTTTAGAACCCTGCTGAGAAATTACAAGTTTATCTTTATTACCATCACCATCTGGAGAAAGAGTATCACTGTTAAGTCTTACCATTACAGAAGGTGCTGTTATATCCATTACAAATACAGGTGAATTAATTACAGCCGGTTCGTAACCATTAAGATATTTTGCACTAAGCTGTGCCTGATATTCTCCTTCAGGAATTATAGCTCCAGAATCTGTTTTACCGTCAAAAACAATTGAAGAAGGAGCATCATCACTTCCACTGAATGTTCTTACAACTTTATTTGTTTTTACTTCAACAATTTTTACAGCCCATGAAACAAGAGAATTATTTTTTGATTCAGGCTTTGGAATTACAGTAGAAAATACCATATAATCTTTTACGCCATCACCATTTGGAGAAAAGTAGCGGGAAGTCGTAAGAGCAATATTTGTTGCAGGTTTTTCAGCTGAATAAATTATATTTGTAATCTGAGCGTTTTCTGACTTATTGCCGGCCCTGTCTGTCGCAGTAATTTTATAAGTATAAATTCCATCAGCAACAGCATTACCGTCATCATCAGTTCCATCCCAGTTAATTGAAAGAGGTTCAGAAGAAGACCACTTAAATGTGCGGACAATTTTTCCAGTAGAATCTGCAATCGGTGCAATCCATAAATCTTCTACAGAACCAGACTGTGTAATTTTTAAAGTTGATTTTGAGCCTTCGCCAAAAATTTTATCTGCCTGAGAAGGCTGCTTTAAAACAATCTCTGGAGGTGTGTTATCAACAATTACCTTGTATTTAGCTGAATAACCTGTATTTCCATTATCATCGCTTGCTGTTATCTGATAAAAATAAGTTCCGTCAGGTGCGATTGAACCATCATCCATTACACCGTTCCACACAAACTCTGAAGGAATTTCAACACCAGTTTTAGGTGATGCAAGTGATTTAAAAAAGGATTTAAATGTGATCTTGTCGGGACGCTTTTCCTTGTTTCCAATTACACGAACTTCTTTTCCACTTTCATCTGTGATTATAAATGACCATGAATCAATGTAACGTGTTTCTTTTATTTTTACAGGAACAACAAGTGCATCCTGCACACCATCATTATTTGGAGAAATATATACAGGTGCTTTTTCTGCAAATAAAAAAGATGAAGCAAATAAAATTGCACTTACAGAAAAT
>CAZALL010000084.1:0-7750 GCA_964485955.1 uncultured Treponema sp.
AGAAGCCTCATAAAAAATTTTTTTATCAACAAAAATGCTTATATTAATATTTAAATCTTTTTCTACAGGAATCATTTCCAAATAAAAAATTTCATCTTCAACTAATAAATCAAAATTAAGTTTCCACTCTCTTTCTATTAGAGAAGTAAAATTATCATCTTTAATATTTATTTTTAAAACACATTCTTTTTTCTCATCAGAAGAATTAACTTCATTTTTTAAAAATCCCAAAGGTAGACAAAATTTTATTGAACTTTTTTCTGCTAAAGTACATGAAGTTATAAAAAAAGAAAATATAAAAAGAATTACTGCAAAAATATTTTTAAAAAATTTATCTCTTAATTGAATTGAATTGAATTGAATTGAATTGAATTGAATTGAATTGAACAAGTATGTTACCTCCGCCTTCTTTGTCAAGTAGTGCTTATTTCCTACCCCAACGCCTTAACTTCTTCATAAAGACAACGAGCATTTTCTGTTTTTGTCCTATCCGCCATATCTATTGTTAAATCTGCCAATGACTTATAAACTTTTACTCTTTCACAGTAAAAACTATGAAAGACAAGACGTGCTTCACTTTCATCATTTGGATTTTTATTTGCAATGTAGGCTGGTAAATTAAGCATTTTTCCATCTTTTGTAAATTCAACTTTTTTAAAAATTCTTCCGGAACAAATTGATTCTTCTGCATTTAAAAAAACAAATATTCCATTTACATGCAGAATATCTAAAGCTTCTTTATTATTACAGATGCCTCCCCCTGTAGAAACAACGCATTTTTCTTTTTTTTCTGCAATAAAACTACATGCCTTTACTTCTGCTTCTTTAAATGCCTGTTCTCCTTCACTGGCAAATATTTCGCGGGCACTTTTTCCACTAATTTCTTTTAAAACATCATCTGTATCATAAAATGGAATCTTTAATTTTTCTGCAAGCATTTTTCCCTGAGTTGATTTTCCACAATGCTTTATTCCCATCAAAACAATATTTTTTTCCATAAACTACTTCCTCTTTTGTATACCCGTTTGATTTGCATAAATTAAAAAAATTGCCGGTATTTTATTTATATCAGGGGATGGCATTTTTTTCCATTGTTCAACTGTATAAGTATGTATATATTCCGCCTGTGTTGTAATTCCTGCCGCTATACAAAGTCTTGTGTCCGGCCTTAAGGAACTTAAAATTGTTTCAAGCATTTTTAAATTTCTGTATGGAGCTTCAATAAAAAGTTCAGTCTGATTTTCCTTAGCACTGCGAGCTTCTAACTGAGAAAGTTTTTTTGCCCGCTCTCCAGGTTTTACAGGAAGATAACCGTTAAAAGCAAAAGACTGTCCATTCATTCCGCTTGCCATAAGAGCCATTATCATTGAAGAAGGTCCTACTAACGGAATAACTTTTAAATTCTGTTTTTGAGCCATTTCAACAACAGCAGCTCCAGGATCAGCCACTGCAGGACATCCAGCTTCAGAAATTACACCCATAGAAAATCCTTTTTTTAAAGGATCCAAGTAATTTCCTATAGTTTTTAAATCAGTGTGTTCATTTAATTCATAAAATTTTATTTTACTTATATCGATTTCTTTTTCCACAAGTTTTAAAAATCTTATGGCAGATTTAATATTTTCTACAATAAAATATTTTATACCCACAATAATATCATGATTGTATGAAGGTAAAACTCTGTTAATGTCATTTTCACCCAATGTTACGGGAATTAAATACAATGCTTTTGTCATTTCTTCTAATTTACTGGAAAATATATTTCTTAACAAGAATTTTTTCTTGACACTAAAAAAATTCAATGCAATACTTAATTATCACACTGATAGTAATTCTATCATACTGATATAAACACAGCTTATTTAGGAAAGAGCCCATGAACATCAACAACATTAAAATCTTCAAAGAAAAAAAAGAAATGCTTCTTGAAGATCAGTCAAGCAAAACTATCTATAAACTGCTTTTACGTTACAGTCCACAGCAAAATGAAAAGGTAGAAACAAAAAAAAGTCTTGTTTATTCAGACAATCTTAATTCTATAATCCTTGCTGTAATGAACGATCCTGAAGAAAAACTTCTGTGCATAAATAATGATTTTTCTTTTTATGGCGGTGGATGGCAGTCATGGGGCTACGGTGGCGAAATTGATCCGGATGAAATTCAAAAAAAATTTATTCCTCTTATTCCTCAATATAAAAATTACATTGAAATGCCTGGAAATAATGTTGTTAAAGGCGGAATTAAAAAAGACAAAATACTTACAGGCCAATTTATTGTTTATTTTCGCTGGGGTTCGCGTTATTTAGTTATGGCTTCTACTGGAACAAGCAATGCTTTTCGTTCTTCATTTATTACAAAAAAAGATTCCAATGTTTTACCTCCAGTTGAATTTTGCATAAACAGAAAAAACCGCAATATTTATTTAAGCATCGCTGCAATGGGAAAAGAATGGAAAACAGATGAACTTGTATCTGAAATTTCTGTTTTTACTGCAGGAAATTATTTTGAACTCCAGGAAATTATTCATAATCTTTACTGCACTGGACGAGACAGTCGCTTGTCTGCATTTAAAGCAATTTCTGCTTCTAAAAAACGCATGACTTTAGCTGGCTGGGAAAGCTGGTACAATCACTATGCAGATATTAATGAAAAACTCATAAGCGATGACCTTAATGCCCTTAACACTACAGGCAATATTATTTCAAAATATTTTATTGAACAAAATAAAGATGTTGTTTTCCAGGTAGATGACGGCTGGGAACAAGGTATTGGTCAATGGGAATGTGAAAGAAAAAGATTCCCGGGCGGAATGAAAAAACTTGCTTCTTCAATTCAAAAAAAAGGTTACATTCCAGGTCTATGGGTTGCTCCATTTATTATTGACTGGAGTTCAGATTTTTGTCTAATGCACCAGCAGTGGGTTTTAAAAAACAAAAAAGGTAAACCTGTTCACGCAGGATTTAATTTTACCTGGGGTACACCTTTTGGAAAACAGCAGCCTTCTTTGCCTTATTCATTTTTCTGCCTTGACTTAAGCAATGATGAAGTTCTTGACTACTTAAATCAGCTTATGGAAAAAATTATAAACGACTGGGGATTCCGCTATATAAAACTTGATTTTCTTTATGCAGGAATGATTAACGGAGCTTTTAAAAACGGAAGTTCTGCATACCACTGGTATAATCGTGCCCTAAAAGTTCTTACTGTAAGAAAAACAAATAAATTTGGTCAGGCAGTTTATTATCTTGGCTGCGGACTTCCTTTTGAACAGTCATATAATCTTCTTACTCTTTCAAGAATTGGACCTGATACAAAAGAAGATTGGGATACAAACATTCTTGCAAAGCTTAATTTTTCTGCCAGAGCCGGTGCTGTTGTAAACTTAAAAAGTACATTAGGTCATGCCTTCTGGAATAACAGCGTTTACATCAACGACCCGGATGTAATTTTTTTGCGTAATGAAAATATTTCTTTAACACAAACAGAAAAAGAATTAATCGCACTTGTAAATTATCTTTTTGCCTCTCAGATAATGCATTCCGATGATCCGTCAACTTTTAATGAAGAAACTGATGAACCTTTAACTCAAAAAATTATTTCTTACTACAAATTATTTGAAGGCGAAAAATTTGGTTTACTTAATAAAACTTCCAGTACATATTATATCTTCAGTAAATCTGGAAAATACTGCGGTTTTATAAATCTTAATGACGAAGATGCAGAATTTACAAAAGATGAACTTCTGGCATCTGTAAAAAATTGTATTGATTCCCCACAGCTTGAAGACATTTGCTGTAACTACAAAATAAACGGTCAAAAATATATTGCTCAATCTCATTCAATTTCAATTTTTAAAATTTCAGGAGAAAACGAAAATGCAGGCAGCTGAAAAACGTAAGGCAGAACAAGAAGGTCTTAAGGCTTCAAGAAAAGCAGCTATTTTAGATAGTACCTATGAACTTTTTTCTAATGGTATTGATAAAATTACAATGAACGAAATTGCAGACCATGCAGAAATTGGTGTTGCATCTCTTTACAGATATTTTTCTACAAAAGATGATCTTGCTATTGAATGTGCTACTAATGCCTGGGAAAAACTGATTAAAAAATTTGCAGATAAATATACATCTCAAGAATTTAATAATCTAAATGGATTTGAACAGTTAAAAAGTTTAATGCAAATTTTTCCGCAATTATTTCAAAGTGATAATCAATTCTTTAGATTTATCTATTATTTTGATGCTTATGTTAACAAACAGAACGTTGCTCCTTCAAGACTTACCGCTTACGAAGCTGTAATAATTAAGCCATATAAAATTTTTATGGCTGCATTAAAAAAAGGCCGTGAAGATAAAAGCATTAACACTTTTGATACATCTGATGAAAATATATATTTTTCAATTTCGCATGGACTTTTTAGTCTGGCACAAAAACTTTCCCTGTCCGGCGAAATGCTTTATATGAATTTAAACACACCAGCATTAGAACAGATAAATCTTTTAATTAAAATAATTCTTAATGCCTTAAAAAATACTTCATGCTAACCCAGACTCCGTCATCCCAAATTATCGGGACTGTCCAAGAAATAAATGCTGAACCAACAGACTATAAGTTAAGCATTAACACAAAAAAGATAATTCTTTCCTGCAGGAACTGTCAGTTCAATTTTTCCATTCTTTAATTTTGCCTTAAGTTTTTGTCCAAAAATATCTTCTGCAGGAAGTTCTTTAAACTGTGTACCAAAAGCTTCAAATGGTAATTCAATTTTTCTTTCCTTAAAATCAGAAGAACAAACCGTATAATAAATTTTCTCCTGATCAAAACGGGCATATGCAATTACATAATCCTGTGCCCACAAAATTTTAAATCCACCATCAGAAAAAACACTGTCCTTTGTTTTTAATTCAATTAATTTGTGATAAAGACTATATGCAAAAGTAGATTCTATATTTTTATTCCATGGCATCGGATAACGGCAGCCTTCATTATTACCAGTTCTACCGTCAATTTCTGCTTCATCGCCATAATACATGTTTGTACAACCAGGTAATGTAAATAAAATTATTGCACTACCCTTTACAATTTCTTTTGTTGCCTTAGGATCATTATGCAAACGACTTACATCATGACTGTCTAAAAGATTAAACTGCATCTGTCTTACAGCAAAAGGCAAGCGGTTTGCAAACTGAGTTATTCTCTGAGCAAAATCTTGTGCTGTCATTTTATACTTAACTGCTGCAATTTCTGGACTTCGACTTGCAAAAACATCTTCCAGACCAAAAAACTGTCTTATAGGTCTGCAGCTGCCAAAATAATTCATTGTTGAATCCCATTCATTGCCATTTAAAAATTCACTGCAATCAGACCAGTCTTCTGCAAGAATGTAAGCATCTTTATTTTCTTCCTTTATGCTTTTTCTAATTTCCGGCCACACTTCATGATGCAACTGAATTTCATCATTTCTTGCCATTACATCCGCTACATCAAAACGCCAACCATCAATGTTATAAGGTGCCTTAAGCCATTTTTTTACAAGTGAATCTTTATCACGGTAAAGCTTTTCCCTAAGTTTTTGTGAAGTATAATTTAATGTCGGAAGAGTTGCCACATTAAACCATGCTTTATAAGTATTGTCTTTATTAAAAAAATAATATTCTCTTTCTTCACTGTCCGGATTATTATAAGCTCCCTGACTTTTAGGAAAGAAAGTCCCGTCACGGTTAAACCATTTATTTGCAATTCCAGTATGATTTATTGAAACATCTAGAATAATTTTCATTCCGTTTTTATGAAGTTCTTGTGTTAAATCTTCAAGAGCCTTATCTCCACCAAAATGCGGATCTACAGTAAAATAATCCAAACAGTCATATTTATGAACTGTTGCCGCATAAAAAATTGGATTTAAATAAAGGGCAGTAACACCAAGTTTTTTTAAATATGGAATTTTTTGCTTTATTCCTTCAAGATCTCCACCATAAAAGTCCAAGCAATAAGCTTTATTATAATCTTCTGGCACACTATTCCAGTCTTTTACTTTTATTGCAGGATGTCCATCAAATTGATATTCTCCGTCTTTAACATCATTTTCTGGATTTCCATTACAAAATCTTTCTGGAAAAATCTGATAAAATACTGCATTCTTAACCCACTGAGGCTGCTGATAATCTGTAATAATCCTAAAATTTCCGTCTTCTCCTGGAATTGCAGTATATAAACCTTTTTGAGTGTAATAATAAATGCAATCTTTTGTCAAAAGCCAGAACTGATATGAAAGTTCATCTCCCCAGACTTTTACTTTAATTTCATAACGAACAAGTCCATTTTTAACACCGCATTTTTCCATTTTGCGCGGATGATCTATTCCATTTATCTTGCCTTTAAAAAACACATTTGTTACAGGTGCCTTTTCGCTAAACTGAATGGAAAGCGTAATTTCTTCACCTTTTACTGGTAAGGGATTACTTACAAAATACTTTGAACCGTCACTATAAATGCTTTGTGTCCATGCAGGAAATTTATTTTCATTCATGCATAAAAGATTAACACTCAAAAATATTTATGTCGATAAAAATTTTCAAAAATAATTCTTATAAAAAAAATTTATTCTTTACTTTTTAAAATCTGTTCCGGATGATATTCAAAATGCATGTTATCCCAAATAATCCATTTTCCACCCCAGATAAAACCTTCTTTTTCAAAAGCCTTTATTACACTTTCAGGAGGCATCCATCTTCTCTCTAAAGGCAAAAGCATCCAGTTATCTCCGTCTATATCCCTTCTCCATGCCCAGTAAATATTTTTTTGCCCCCAGCCCTTTGGAAGAACATCAATTCCAACTCCCATACTGTGAAAAGATCTATTACCGGAATCCTGTATTTCCCGCCAGGAATAACTCTGAACATCACCTAATTTTTTTATAAATTCCTTTACTTCAGAATCTCTTTCTGCAAGTTTTTTAATTCTTTTTTCAACACGTGCAAGTGGTTCTTCCAACCGCTCATGAAGATTTACTCTCTTTCCTAAAAAGACAACGCTTTTTATATGCTGTTCAAGAGTAGCCCTTGTTTTACAGTCATAAAGTACATCGTAAAAAAATGGAGTTGATTTAGCACCATTTTTTCTTTTTGAAGGAGCTGTTTCTTCCCTTATTTTTTTAATATCTTCCTGTGTAAATTTTGAAGGATCTGGTACATCCTTAGGATAATCATAAACCAAAGACCAGTATTTTTCTTTATTTACAATTTCTTCTTCAGGAAGCATCTTACCTTCTGCCCACCAAAAATCCCCTTTTCTGCCATCTACACTCATTAAAATATGCCAGTCCTGCTTTGCAGAATCATATTCAATGTCAAAATCAACATCCGGGTAAGATTCAATTAAAATCTTAAGATCTGAAGGTTTTTTGGGTACAGATAAATCTAAAAAAAAGTTTTCTTCCTCATCTGAATGAACAACATTTTTTGAAAAAGAAAAAATACCTATTGTAGTTAAAAAAATAATTGCGAATGTCAAAATTTTCTTATTTTTAATCATCATATTTTAAAAACTATATTTGAGAAAATGGAATTTGATAAACACTTCCACAGTTATGACAAACAATTTCCAAAGGATCTGCAGCTGTTTTCTTTAAATCTTCAAGCTGACTTTCCGGTAGTCTTCTTAAATAATCTAAATAAAATTCTTTTGAACAAGGACAATCATAATTTACATTTCTTCTTACTGCAATTTTTGGATTAAATTCACGAAAAAG
>CAZALL010000085.1:0-7642 GCA_964485955.1 uncultured Treponema sp.
TACTATTATCTTGTATTTTCAAAACTTTATTCTTATCTCTTCGTTATTGGTTATTACATGAAGAATATCAATAATGAATCAGTTGTAGGTACTGTAAACAGGGAAATCCGTATGTCTGGACAGATTATTACTTCTATTCAGGAAAATATGGATAAGATTAAATCGCCTAAGATTGATGAAGGTCATATAATGGTTCCTGCTCATAATATTGGTGGTGAGTTTATTGACCTTATCCGTCTTACAGATACAAGACATATGTTCCTTATTGGTGCTATGAGTGGTAAGGGTATTGCAGCTTCAATGTCCATGGTTATTCTTAAATCTGTTATCCGTACATATCTTGCAGAAACTTCAGATTTTAAGAAACTGGTTTGCAAGATTAATAATTTTATTCGTAACGATTTACCTAAGGGAACTTATTTTGCCGGTCTTTTTGGACTTTTGGATTTTTCAACGGATACCATGTACTACATTAACTGTGGTTGTCCGGCTTTATTCTCTTACACAAGAGCTTACAATAATGTAATTGAAATTCAGGGTGAAGGTCGCATTCTTGGTTTTGCAAAAGATGTAGAAAAACTTATTAAGGTTAAGAAAGTAAAACTTGCTGCCGGGGATGTAATTATGGCATGTACCCAGGGTCTTATTGAAACTCATTCCCTTCGTGGAGAAATCTTTGGTAAGGAAAGAGTTCAAAAATCTCTTCTGGAAAATCTTACATATCCTGCTGACAAAATGGCAAAATTTACATACGACAGTCTGGTTCAGTTTACATCAAAGGGACTTGAGGACGATGTAAGTATTCTTGTTCTTAAGTACAATGGAGGCAAATAATGGAACAGTTGACTCTTAGAGAAAAAAAAGGTGCCAACTATATGCTGCTTGAACTTTCTGGTGCCTTAAATGCCTATACAGTAAGTGAATTTCAGGAAAAGGTTTATACATACATTCAGAATACAAATGTTGTAGTTGATCTTTCGCAGGTTTATGCAATTGATTCTTCAGGGCTGGGTGTAATAATGGCAGGCTTTAATGACGGTGAAGAATACCATACAAGGCTTTATCTTTTAAATCCAAGTGAAGGTGCAAAAAAAGCTATTGATTCAACTGGATTTGAAGATACATTTTTCTTTATTCATTCTGTAACCGAGGTTCAGTAAATGTCTGGAGAAAAAAAGTTTTTTCTTCGTTCTTTAATTATTTTTGTACAGGTATTCTGTTTATTTACGCAGACTGCCTGTGCAAAAAAAAATGAAGTAAAGGCAGAACTTGTAAATCCTGAGGTTAAAAAGTTGCAAAAGGTTCTTTCGTCTATGTCTGACAGATGTAAGAATGCAATTCCAAATGGAGACAGTGCAGAATTTTTAAAAGATTTAAATGCTGTCCTTGAATCTGAAAAAGATTTTTCTAGTGATGATTTAAGTCCTTTTTATTTAATCGATAAAAAACATAATGTGGGCGATTCTTATGTTCCTGCAAATTTAATTCATCTTGAAAATTGTGCAAATTTTAATGTAAATAAAAATAATTTAAATCTAAGACCTGAAGCTTTTGAAGCATTAAACAAAATGGGACAGGCAGCAAAGGAAGATGGTGTAACTTTAACAGTAAGTTCAACTTATCGTTCTTACCAGTATCAGGTAAATCTTTTTAATTACTGGGTAGAACAGGACGGTCTTGAAGAAGCAGAAAGGGAAAGTGCAAGGGCTGGAACAAGTCAGCATCAGTTGGGGCTTGCAATGGATTTTGCTCCGGTAGATGACGCTTTTGCACAAACTGTTGCAGGTAAGTGGGTTTATGAACATGCAGGGGACTTTGGTTGGAGTTTAAGTTTTCCTCAGGGGTATGAAGATATTACAGGTTACCGCTGGGAAAGTTGGCATTTTCGTTATATAGGTGTAAAGGCTGTCCAGTTTCAGAAAAAATGGTTTTCTGATGTTCAGCAGTTTATGATTGAGTTTATTGACGCGTGGAAGAAGGCTGAGTAAAATAGCAGTGTAACAATTTTTGCATGACAGGACATAAATATGGAAATTCAGGGAAATATTGTTGACATTGAAAACCGAAGAGTGTATCCGGGAACTGTTGTAATACGCGGTAAAAAGATTACTTCCATTATCGAACGCACTCCTTTAAATCCCTTTGATTTGACAAAAAATAAATCACTTCCTTTTATATTGCCGGGTTTTATTGATTCTCATATACATCTTGAAATGACAAATTTAATGCCTTCGGAATATGCCAGGGCTGCTTTAAGCCAGGGAATTGTTGCCTGTCTTGCGGACTGCCATGATCTTGCAAATGTTGCTGGTAGGGAAGGTATTTTAGAACTTATAAAAAATTCAAAAAAGATTCCTTTTAATTTTTATTTTTCTGCTCCTTCAACTTTAGTAAAAGATTTGTATACTTATGAAGATATTCAAAAACTTTTAGAGATGGAAGAAGTTACTCATTTAGGAGAAATTCAAAATTATCCTGATGTAATTCTGCATGAAAAATATATAGAAGAACTTTTAAAGCTTGCAAAAAATGCAGGAAAACCTGTTGACGGCTGTTCGCCTGGTGTGTCTGGTGAAAATCTTGAAGAATATGTTAAAAGCGGAATTTCTACAGACCATCAGTGTATTTCACAGGAAAATGTACTTGAAAAAATCAAAAAAGGAATGAAGATTGCTCTTGCCTGTTCTAATTTGGATTTAATACGCTCATGTGCGGCTTTGTTTTTTGAAAATGCTTCTTCTATGATGTTCTGCGGTCAGTCAATGTATGCTCCGACAGTTTCTTCATCTTATATAAACTGTGCTGTTTCCAATGCAGTAAAAGAGGGTGGCGATTTATTTGGTGTGCTTGAAGCGGCATGTCTCACTCCTGTAAGGCATTATAAACTTAACTGTGGAACTTTACATTCTGGTGATGATGCAGATTTTATTTTATGTGAGTCACTTGAAAAATTTAATGTAATTGCAACTTTTATAAAAGGTGACTGCGTTTACATGCGACCTCAGCGTAAAACTCAAAAAGATGAATATTCATTCAGGGTAAAGAATTTTGCAAGTATAAAGCCAAAGATTATTTATGATTTTGTAAGTAAGCATGTAAGTGAAAAAGATCTTGAAGTAAGTTCACAAAATAAAAATTCAAAGTCAAGTGCGTGGGAACTGCATCCTTCGATAAATACAATAAATATTTGCGACGGAGAAATGACAACTGTACGCACTGTGATGTATCTTGAAGAAAAAGACGGTAAGTTTGAATCAGATATTGAAAAGGACTGCATTAAACTGGTTCTTTATGACAGAATGGGTAAAAATTTAAAACCAGCTCTTGCTTTTGTTCATGGTTTTGGAATAAAAAAAGGTGCTGCGGCAATGAGCATAAGTCATGACAGTCATAATATAATTGCGGTGGGTGTTGATGATAAAGATATTGCTTTAGCTATAAATCGAGTTATTGACATGAGGGGCGGTATTGCACTTTCGGTTGATTGTAAAATTAAGGCAGAACTTCCATTTTCTATTGCAGGTCTTATGGCAGATCTTTATTTAACAGAAATTAACAGAAAGTACTATCTTCTTAAAAAATGTTTTACTGGTGAAATGGGATGTAACTTAACTTATCCCGTATACACTCTTTCTTACTTGGCAAGTACTCAGATTCCAAGTTTAAAACTTTCTTTAAATGGTCTTGTAAATGTTGTAGAACAGGAAGAAATTCCTTTAGTACAGTAATTTTTTATTTGCTAGACCCTGAACTAAATTCAGAAAGACATATTTCTATCATTCTAAATCCTCACTCTGAATTTTAGCTCAGGGTGAGGGTCTGTCTGTAAACAAAGTACCTTTTTATTTTGCAACAATGTTAACAAGTTTTCCAGGAACAACAATTGTTTTTACAATAGTTTTGCCATCAAGGAATTTTTTTGCACCTTCAGTTTCCAGGGCAGTTTTCTTTAAGCTTTCTTCATCTGCCTGAAGATCTGCTTCAAACTTGTCGCGGAGTTTTCCGTTTATCATTACAACAATAGTTTTTGATTCTTCCTTGCAGAAGTCTTCGCTAAATACTGGCCATGGTTCATAAGTGATGGTTTCTTTGTTGCCAAGCTTCTGCCATAATTCTTCACCAAGGTGTGGAGCGTAGCATGCAAGCATTTTTACAAAGCCTGACCACATTGCTTTTGGAATTGACTGGAGTTTGCTTACTTCATTTATAAAAATCATCATCTGTGAAATAGCTGTATTAAAGTTAAGACTTGAAGTGTCTTCTGTAACTTTTTTTACAGTTTTAGCATATGTTTTTCTTGCAGAAACAAGTGCCTGGTCTTCAAGACTGCCTGTAATGTCAATGTCGGACATTGGTTTTTGGCTTACCTGGTATATTTTGTCAAGGAAGCGGTTAACACCAATAAGTCCCTGTGTGTTCCATGGTTTTGAAACGGTAAGCGGTCCCATAAACATTTCGTACATGCGAACACTGTCAGCACCATACTGTTTAATCATTTCGTCAGGGTTTACGACGTTTTTAAGTGACTTTGACATTTTTGCAACAACGCGTTCAAGTTCTTCACCAGTTTCTTTGTCTATGTACTTTCCGTCTTTTTCTTCTACCATGTCTACTGCAACAAGACTTTTGTTTTTTCTCTGGTAAGCAAATGAAGTAATCATTCCCTGGTTAATAAGGCGGTGGAATGGTTCCGGAGTAGAAACAGCTCCAATGTCATAAAGTACCTTGTGCCAGAAGCGTGCGTAAAGAAGATGAAGAACTGCGTGTTCTGCTCCTCCTACATAAAGGTCAACAGGCATCCAGTATTTTTCTTTTTCTGCATCACAGAATACTTTGTCGTTTTTAGGGTCAATGTATCTTAAATAGTACCAGCAACTTCCGCCCCACTGAGGCATTGTATTTGTTTCGCGTTTAGCATCTTTTCCACATTTAGGACACTTGCAGTTTACCCAGCTTGTAATTGCGGCAAGAGGACTTTCTCCAGTACCAGTAGGCTGGTAAGATTTTACGTCAGGCAGGCGAAGTGGTAATTGCTCTTCAGGAACAGGAACAGTACCACAGTCCGGACAGTGAACGAGTGGAATTGGTTCTCCCCAGTAGCGCTGTCTTGAAAATACCCAGTCACGCAGTTTATAGTTTACTGCTTTTCTTCCAATGCCTTTTTCGTTTAAGAAACTAAGCATTTTTTCGATAGCATCTTTTTTGTTAAGTCCGTCAAGAAAACCTGAATTAACATGAATGCCGTCTTCTGTCCATGCTTCTTTCTGAACATCAACTTTAGATTTTAAAACTTCAATGATAGGAAGATTGAATTTTTTTGCAAATTCCCAGTCGCGTGTGTCGTGGGCTGGAACTGCCATGATTGCACCTGTTCCGTAAGAAATTAAAACGTAATCTGCAATCCAAATAGGAATCAATTTTCCATTTACAGGATTTATTGCATAACTTCCTGAAAATACACCAGTTTTTTCTTTTGCAAGATCTGTTCTTTCAAGATCAGATTTTTTTGCAGCCTGATCAATGTATGCAAGAACAGCTTCCTTTTGTTGTGGAGTTGTAATTTTTTCTACAATTTTATGCTCTGGCGAAACAACCATGTATGTTGCACCAAAAAGTGTATCGCAGCGGGTTGTGTAAACAGTAAGTTTTTCTTGTGTTGGATTACCGTCTTTGTCTGCAACGCTAAAGTTTACTTCTGCACCTTCTGAACGACCAATCCAGTTTTTTTGCATAAGTTTTACGCTTTCTGGCCAGTCAAGTAAGTTTAAGTCTTTTTCCAGACGGTCAGCATAATCTGTAATTTTTAAAATCCACTGGCGGATTGTTTTGTGGGTAACTGTTGCTCCACAGCGGTCACATTTACCTTCTTTAACCTCTTCGTTTGCAAGACCAGTTTTACAGTCAGGACACCAGTTGATTGGAGTTTCTGCTTCGTATGCTAAACCTTTTTTATATAACTGAAGAAAAATCCACTGAGTCCATTTGTAATAAGTGTCATCGCATGTGTTTACGCAGCGATCCCAGTCATAACTAAAACCAAGAGCTTTTATCTGCTGGGTAAAATGTTCAATATTTGCATAAGTTGTAACTGCAGGGTGAGTACCTGTTTTGATAGCATAGTTTTCTGCAGGAAGACCAAATGCATCGTAGCCCATTGGATGAAGAACATTGTAGCCGTTCATTCTTAAATAGCGACAGTAGATGTCAGTTGCGGTATAGCCTTCTGGGTGCCCTACATGAAGACCTGCTCCGCTTGGATACGGAAACATATCCAGTACATATTTTCTTTTGTCTTTTGCAAATTTTGCGTCTTCGTAAACTTTAAAAGTTTTGTGTTCGTCCCAGTATCTCTGCCATTTTGGTTCAATCTGTTCAAATGGATATGACATTGTTTTCCTCTTAATGCGTTTAATTTTTTAAGCAGAGTATAGCACTTTTTATATTTAGTTGGAACATAGTAATCATTATTTTTGCAGGGGGAATTGTAATATAAGATTACAAAGTGATGTGTGTGAAATAAATGTAGAAACAATATGGCATACAGTCCATGAATCGAATTTATGGTGACGAGAGCTGTAAAGTTTGCTTTATGCAAGGTTTACCAGACTCAAAAAATCATTTGTAGAATGAGTTCTTTAGGTTCTGCAACTTTAGAAAGTTTACCCGTAAAATAAGTAAAGTTTTCTTCATCTTCTTTTGAAAGTTGTTTTATTTCTGTAGCAACAGTTTTCTCTTTATAATTTGAAAAAAGATTCATAATAAAATCTGAAACTTTAATTTGATCTTGTTTTGTTAACTGATTATAAATATTGTTAAGAGCAACAGGCATAAATAATCTCCGAAAAAATCAAGATGTTATAACACAAATTAGTAAAACTTCCATTTAGAATCATAAAAATATTTTATAATTCTCTAGATATGGCAGTGAACACAGAAATCAACAATGACAAAGGCGAACTGTAAGTAATCCTTTTTTTATGCTATACTAAAGGTTAAAGTTTTCCTTGGAGAATAAAAAAATGAGTGACAATCTTCTTCCAGAACAAAAGGCCAGACAAAAAATTGATGAAATGCTCAGAAAATCAGGATGGGATATTATTTCCAGAAATGAATATTCTGATATTTATAATGGCTGTGCTATCACTGAAGCACTTTTGACTGGCAATCATGAAGCTGATTATCTTCTTTTTGCTGGCGGTAAAGCCATCGGCATTCTTGAAGCAAAACGTGCAGAAAACAATCTTTCTGTTGAAGTTGCAGAACAGGCACAAAATTATACAAAGAGTCTTCCCTCCTGGTATCAGATCTGGGAAAATCCTCTTCCATTCGTGTTTCTTTCTAATGGTGAAACTTTACTTTTTCGTGATATGCGGGAAAAAGATGCAACTTATATTGAACTCAAGAAAATGAAAACTCCAAAGGAATTGGTGCAGATGGCAGACATAAAATCAGAATATGCAGCTTTACCAGCTCTTCCACCTGTTGGAGAAAAAGGACTTCGTCAGTGTCAGTTTGATGCAATCAGAAACCTGGAACTTTCATTTAAGCATAATGAAAACAAGGCTCTTATTTCTCTGGCAACAGGTGCCGGTAAAACCTTTACCGCCTGTACATTTACCTATCGTTTTCTTACTTACACATC
>CAZALL010000086.1:0-4242 GCA_964485955.1 uncultured Treponema sp.
ATCTGATCCCTAATAACGGCAGCCTGTTCATAGTCGAGACGTTCTGCACATTGTGTCATTTCTTCTTTTAATGCTTTTATTAATTTTTTTCTCTGTTTTGCATCAAAGAGATTTGCTGTTTTCTTTAGGACATTAAGTTCAATTTTTGCATTTTCTTCAGCTTCTTCTTTTTGATGAACAAGTATGTCTTCTATTGCTTTTTTAATTGTTTTTGGAGTAATTCCATGAGCTTTATTGTATTCTAACTGAATGCTTCTTCTTCTTTGAGTTTCACTAATGGCTTCCTTCATTGCGTCACTCATGCGGTCTGCATACATGACAACTGTTCCCTGGGCATTGCGGGCGGCTCGACCTATTATCTGTATAAGAGAAGTTGTGCTTCTTAAAAAACCAATTTTATCTGCATCTAAAAGTGCAATAAAACTTACTTCCGGAAGGTCAATTCCTTCACGTAAAAGATTGATTCCTATAAGTACGTCGTAGATTCCCTGTCTTAAATTTTTTAAAATTTCAACTCGTTCAAATGTGTCAATTTCACTGTGAATGTAGGCAACTTTTAAATTCAGTTCTTTTAAATAATCTGTAAGATCTTCTGCCATTTTTTTTGTAAGCGTAAGTACCAGAGAACGTTCGTTTTTTTCAATTCGTTTTTTAATTTCCTGGTAAATATCCTGCATTTGTCCCTGGCTAGGGCGAACTTCAACTATAGGATCAAGAAGTCCTGTAGGGCGTATAATTTGTTCAACAACCTGGGTGGACTGTTTAATTTCTTCTTTACGGGGAGTCGCAGTTACATAGATTACCTGATTTAATTTTTTTTCAAATTCATCAAATTTTAGAGGACGGTTATCAAGGGCTGAAGGCAAGCGGAATCCAAAGTCAACAAGATTTTGTTTTCTGCTGCGGTCTCCTTCGTACATTGCACCAATCTGCGGAACTGTAACATGAGCTTCGTCTATAAGGCATAAAAAGTCATCTGGAAAATAGTGAAGCAATGTTGCAGGCGGATCTCCTCTTTTTCTGTTTGCGATAGGACCTGAATAATTTTCTATACCTGAACAGTAGCCCATTTCTTTCATCATTTCTATGTCGTAAGTTGTACGGCTTTTTAAACGTTCAGCTTCAAGCAGTTTTCCTTGAGATTGTAATGTTTCAAGTCTTTCTTCAAGTTCGCTTTCTATTCTTTTTGTTGCTTCAAGAAGCATGTCGTGCGGAACTACAAAGTGTTTTGCAGGGTAGAGCTGAAGTTCGTCCAGTTCTTCAACAGTTTCTCCGCTTAAGGCATTAAAGCGTCTTATTCTTGCAATCTGGTCAAAGTCAAGTTCAATTCTATATGCTTCATCTGTTTCCATGTAGGGTGGAAAAATATCAATTGTATCTCCCTTTACCCGAAAATTACTTCTGTCTAAGACCATGTCGTTTCTTGTGTATTGGAGTGAAATTAATTTTTTTGAAATTGTATGAATGTCTACTTCTTCTCCCTTTTCAAAATGAATACTCATTTCTTTGTAGAGATCAGGCATACCAAGACCGTAAATGCAGCTTACTGTTGCTACAACAATTACATCGCGTCTTTCCATAAGGCTGTATGTTGCAGCAATCCGCAGTTTGTCAATTTCTTGGTTTACAGCAGCATCTTTTTCGATATATAAATCTCTAGCTGGAACATAGGCTTCAGGCTGATAGTAATCATAGTAACTTACAAAATATTCAACGGCGTTATTTGGAAAAAAAGATTTAAACTCACGGTAAAGCTGGGCAGAAAGAGTCTTGTTATGGCTTATAATTAGTGTAGGCTTTTGTACAGCTTCAATAATTTTTGCCATGGTAAAAGTTTTTCCGCTTCCAGTAACACCTTTTAGTGTCTGGTACCTGTCCCCGCGTTTAACTCCTTCTGCTAATTTTTCTATTGCCTGTCCTTGATCACCAGAAGGTTCGTAGGGACTTTCTATTTTAAACTTACGCATTTATTTCTTTGCCAGATTTTTTTTAGTTGCATTACTGATATTATGTTTTTGAAGCAGTTTTAGATTTGCTGCTTTCATCTTCAAGAACTATAGAAAGTTCTGTATATTTTCCATTGCGTATAACAGTAATGTTTACTTGGTCTCCAGGGCGTTTATCTTCAAGAGCACTAAAGTAGTCTGCAATTCCGTTTATTTCAATGTTTCCGATTTTTGTAATTACATCCCCACCTAAGTAAATTGTTTTTACTGAAGACCATCCGCTTCTGTACTGAACTGGAGTCGTTCCGCCTTTAAGACCTGCTTTTTCTGCATTAGAGCCGGATTTTACTTTTGTTACTACAATGCCGGTGCTTACAGGATATTTTGCGTAATTTGCGATGCTTCTTGTATTCTGAATGTATTCAATATTTAAGCGACCGCGGTTTACTTTTCCGTATTTTAGAAGATCTGAAACTACTCGGCGTGCTGTGCTTACAGGAACTGCAAATCCTACTCCGCTTGAAGAACCTGATTTTGAAATAATCATTGTATTGATTCCAATCATTCTTCCCTGGCTGTCAAGAAGAGGTCCTCCTGAATTTCCAGGATTTATTGCTGCATCAGTCTGAATCATATTGCGGATTATTACACTTGAACTTTCCTGAACAGGTCTTCCTAAGCCTGAAATAATTCCTGTTGTCATTGTGCGTTCTAAGGCAAATGGATTACCAATGGCTATTACTTTCTGACCGACTTTAAGAGTATCGCTTGAACCAAAAGAAATTGTTTTAAGGACAACATCTGAAGGTGGATCAAATTTAAGGACTGCAATATCACTTTCAACGTCTTGTCCAATTACATGACCTTCGTAAGATGAACCGTCTGCAAGGGATATTTGAATTTTTGTTGCATTTTCTATTACATGAACGTTTGTAATAACATATCCTCTTTTGTCAATTATACTTCCTGAACCGGAACCGCTTGAACTGACATAAGGCTCTAAAAACCAGTCATAACTCATAGTCTGGGTTGTGATGTTTACAACAGCTTCATTGCATTTTTCATAAACAGAAATATTTTGAATTTCATCCTGAGTATAGGTGTCTGTTGTATTTGCAACAGAAAGAGTTGGTGTATTTGTTTCAAGAACAAAACTTTCGTAATTTTTTTCTTCTGGCTTAAGAGTTAATGGAAGAACAACTGCAAGAACCAGGACTGCTGCAATTACTGCACTTAATATAGACCGAATTAATACTTGAGTTTTTGAATAAAGTTTCATGTTTTGATTATAGTATTCTGTAGCATTTACTTCAAGAATTACATTAGCAGGGCAAAAAGCTTGCAGAATGACCACCAGGTGCGTACTAAAAAAGTTTTTTTATCAAAATAATTTTTATCAGCCCTTTCACAGATTTCTTCATCCTGTAAAAAAATCTTATCGTGCCTAACGCTTAATTTTTTGCTGTAGAAAATACAGTTCATTTCAAAGTGAAGGTTAAAACTTCTGTTGTCAATATTTGTAGTTCCTATCGAGCATATTTTTGAATCAACTGTAATTGTTTTTGAATGTATAAAACCTGGATACAAATAAAATTTAATTCCGCATTCAGTCATTTCTCTTGCAAATTGCATTGAGGCAGCTTTTACATAAAATTTATCCCAATCCCGCGGAATCATTATTCTTACATCTACCCCAGAGTATGAAGCAATTTTTAGTGCCTGTAAAAAACTTTCGTCTGGACAAAAATACGGTGTTTGTATAAAGATAGATTTTTTTGCACTTAAAATCATTTTTATAAATGCATCTTCAATTTTTGCCTTGTCAGTATTGTTAGGTCCCGAAGTAATTACCTGGGTTGGAATAGACTTAGTATTAAATAATTGATTTTCAAATTTTTTTACTGAATTTGACTGAACAATATTTTCAAGTTCACAGTAAAGGCTTTGCGGAATATGGGTACGGATTTTTTCTTCTGTTTTTGCTTTACTGTTCCAAGCTTCCATAGAGTACCAGTCAACAAGAAAAATTGTTTCCATGTTTGTAACGCTTGCACCTGTAAGTCTTATGTTTGTGTCACGCCAGTTTAATTTTATGCGGCGGCTTTTATTTTCGTATTCATCTCCTGCATTTGAACCGCCTGTAAATGCAATTTTACTGTCTATGATGACAACTTTTCTGTGGTTTCTAAAATTGACAGTAAAAGGAAGCCCGACTCTTATTTGAAAAAATGCTCTTGCTTTTCCGCCTGCTTTGATAAGTGGTTTAAAAAATCTTGTTGGAGTAAAAAGAGATC
This sequence comes from uncultured Treponema sp., assembly GCA_964485955.1. Lineage (GTDB taxonomy): Bacteria > Spirochaetota > Spirochaetia > Treponematales > Treponemataceae > Treponema_D. Next base: position 4,241 of record CAZALL010000086.1, read on the forward strand.
CT
>CAZALL010000086.1:4252-7585 GCA_964485955.1 uncultured Treponema sp.
GAGTTTTACTTCAAGACCTTCTTTAGCTTTTTTACAGAGAATGTTCATTATTTGCTTACCGATTTTGTCATTATGGTAAACAAAGTACTGCATGTAAATTGTGCTTTTTGCATTTTCAAGTTCGTGGCAAAGGGCATTAAAATAGTCTTCGCCATTTGTGTAGAGATTAAGACTTTCTGTAGGAAGCAGTAAACTTTCACCCTTAAGAAGATTCATCTCTACAATCTGATAAAATTCATTTGTTACATTTGGTGGAAGTTTTGATTTGTTTTTGGAAAGAAAAGAATGTTGTTTTTCAATTAGTGGTTTTGAAAGTGAATGAACATAGTTGTTTGCTTCGTTCATTCTTTTTGTACCTGTAAAAAAATGTCCGCTTAATAAAATGTAAAATAAAAATCCAAATCCTGGAAGTAAGAAGAGAAGGGCAATCCAGAAAAGCCGTTTTAAACTTTCTTTTCGTTCAAAAAAAATTACAAATAAAATGAATATAAAATTTATAATTCTTAATGCAAGCTGTGCAATATTGTTGAAATTATAAAAAAAATCCATTTACTGCCTCCTGCAAAAAAAAATATTTAAAATCTTTTAAAATAAAATTGAAAGACCTGCACTTGCATATATGTATAAAGGTTCGTTTGCAAAGTCAATTGTTCCAATTTTAAAAACTGTATTTACACTTGAGTCAGGTATAAGAAAATTAAATTCGAGTCCTGAATCAAGTACGCGGAAAAATCTTGTCATGTCTACATTGTAGTCAAGTGTGTCTGTCTGGCAGATAAATGTACCAAAAAAACTTGAGATGCTGGCAAAAGCACAAAGTGCAAAAGATTGATTTCTGTATTGAATAATTGCACCTGTAAATAAGGCACTGTCATTTCCCGAAGAAAGAAGTCCCATGATGGGTCTAAAAATATACTGGGCAGAAAGTCCACAATAGAAGTTGACGCTCGAAATTCCAAATTGAAATCCGCCCCCTAAACCGTTACCGCTGTCGTTTCCGTACGGAGCAAGAACTGGCATATTAGAAAGACCAAATCTTATATTTGCCGAATAATTAAATGCAATCGCAGAATCTAGATTTTTTTTATAGCCTGCCTTGATGTTAAAGTTTCCGTTCATATTATTTTCTGCCGCAAGTTGTGAACTGCAGGAAGCAGAAAGTTCAAGCCATTTTAGTGGAGTTGTAAGAATTGAAACTGTTAGTGGAAGACCTGCAAACGACATGGAAGAAATATTTGAGTTTATTCCAAAAGTTAAATCTGCAAGCCATGTGTTTTTTGGGAAAAATTCAGCACTTGCAACACAACCGTTTCCGCTACCGCCTTTTGTAGAACTTAAGTGAGGAATAGAAATAGATGAATCAATTTTTACTTTAGTTGACCGGCTTTCGTCTGATGTTTTTAATATAATGGTATATTCTCCGTCTTGAAGAAGCATTCCGTAATAACTTCTTCCATTCCATTTTTCGCTGTTATCCCAAGTTGAAAATGAATCATAAAATTTTTTCCATACAACTTCACCATCTGCGTTTGTAATTATAAGATAGGCTGCTTTGCTGGCTGTAAGTGAAAAATTTATTGTGTTTTTTGAAATACTTCCTGCCCCCCTTGGATTAAAAGATTCTTTTTCTACAGAAAGTGAAGTGATTGCAAAGGGTGAGGAATCTAAATGTACTTTAACTTTTGTGAGAGTGTCTTTTTTTACTTCAATCATTGAAGACCATGTTTTGTACCCAAAGCAGCTAATTTCAACTTTTCTTAAACCTTCCTGAACTGCTTCAAGGGAAGAGTCTGTTTTTTTTCCGTCAATAAATACAGATGCATTCTGAGGTTCAAGAGAAAATTCCATCATTCCGCTGGTTTTATGAAGATTAATCATGTAGGTAAGACAGGCTCCTTTTTCTACAGAAACTGCCTGGTCTAAAGGTAAGTATTCATCTTTTTCGGCATGAAGTTTGTAAGTTCCGTGCGGAAGAGAAGTAATTGTCAGAGGAGTTGTTCCCTGGTAGTTTGAATTGAGAAAAATTTTTACTCCCTGGACATTTGATTTTATTGTAATTGAAGTTGATTTTTTGTCATCAGAATAAATCTTTGATTCAAGAATCATTGTGTTTTCCAAAGATGATTCTGTATTTGATGCAATAACTTCTGTTTGTAAAATTTCTTCAACAAGTGAAAATGTTTTTACAGGAGAAAATAAAAGTAAAGTAAAAATAAAGGTAATTATAAATTTAGTATTTTTGTGCATTGAATGCATTATAGAATATTTACTGGGAAGATAAAAGTCCGTGTTCCAGAAAACTAAAGTAACTGTCTCTTGAAAGAATTATGTGATCTAAAAAAGTAATTCCTAAAATACCAGCGGCTTTTTGTAGCATGACTGTAGATTCTTTATCGGCATTGCTAGGTGTGCAGGAACCGTACGGGTGATTGTGGCAGCAGATAAGTCCCGAAGCTCTTTCTGCAATTGCATCAGCATAAATTTCCCTGGGGTGGATTAGAGTACGGTTTACTGTTCCTACACTTATAACCCTGATGTTTATGATTTCGTGAGCACCGTTTAAAGTTGCACATACAAAATGTTCTTTGTTCATCATTGAAAAATGTTTTACAAAGGGAACAAAATCTTTTGGTTCATTTATAACAGCTTTAAGATAAGAATTTCTTCTTCTTCCAAGTTCTATAGCGGCAGCCAGACATATTGCCTTGCTTTCACCAATTCCTTCAATTCTCTCAAGGCGTTCAACAAGTTTGTCTACAGGACTTTCATTTATAACTGGCAGAACTTTTTGTGCAAGTTTTTCAACAGGCATATTTTTAATTCCCGTACCTAAAATTAACATTACAAGTTCATTGTCACTTGGAAAAGTGATTCCGTATTTTTTTACAAGTTCTCTTACTTCTGGTTTAGACTGATTGTAGTACATTTTTCTTCTCCTGCAGTTTTTAATAATTTTGTAGAGGAAAGACAAAAAGTTCCCTGTATTATTATTCACTTTAAAATGCAAAAAAAATCACTTTCTTGAAGAATGTTTTATAAAAGTGTAATTTATTTACATAGATTTAGAGGTTTGTATGCGACGAAAAGACAGGGAAGTTAATGATTTTGAAAAAATTATTTCTATAATCGACAGATGTGAAATTATACGATTGGGCCTTGCCGATGGAGATTTTCCTTACATTGTACCTGTAAATTTTTCTTATGAAGTAACTGGCGATGATAAAAAGCAGATTATTTTTTACATTCATGGAGCTTGTGCAGGTCGTAAATACGAACTGATGAAAAAAAATAAAAAATGTTCTTTTGAAATGGATATTCCCTTAAAAATGGATT
>CAZALL010000087.1:0-7577 GCA_964485955.1 uncultured Treponema sp.
TTCTTTACCATAATGGACTCCTAATTACACTTCAAGTGGCTGTGGGTTTTGAGCAGCATGTGGATGTTCACTACCAGCGTAAATTTTTACGTTGCCCATTAACTTGCGTCCAAGACGTCCGCCTGGAAGCATACCTGCGATTGTACGGCGAAGTGGTTCTGTTGGCTGTTTTGCAATAAGTTCGCCAAATGAATAAGAACGAAGACCGTGGATAAAACCTGTATAATGACGATACATCATGTCTTCATTTTTGTTACCAGTAACCTGAACTTTGTCAGCGTTGATGATTACAACAAAATCACCTGTTTCCTGGTTTGGAGTAAATGTAGGCTTGTTTTTTCCGCGAAGTACGCTTGCGGCCTTAACAGCTACACGACCTAAATTCTTTCCAGCAGCGTCGATAATATACCAGTTCTGCTTAATGTCGTTCTGTTTAACGAAAATTGTTTTCATTGTATTTACCTTTCTATAAAAGTCAGCTTTCAGTTTTTGCATCTAACCTACAGCCAATACAGCCGGTGAGCAAACCAACTGTATTATATACGGGGTAAGAGAATCTACCATTTTTTTAGGCTTTTAGTCAATAATGCAGAGAGTAAAATTGAAAATAAAAAACTATTTTTCCTGAGATTCAAGTTCTTTTGCGGCTTTTTCTTCTTTTTTTGCTTCTTTTTTATCCTTAATATCTGCAAATCCAATAAATACTGCAACTAAACCAATAAATGCAGCAAGAACCGGAGCACAGCCTTTAAGAAATTCAACAACTGCAGGTCCCCATGTAAGACCAAATCCTACACTTTCTGCAGGAAGACATGCAAATACACAAAATGCAATAAGTAAAATACCAACAAATAAAGCTACCATAGTTATTCTCCAAATAAATTTGAATATTTTGAAAATTATCCCATAAGTTGCCGTGAAGGTCAATATTTTTGCAAAATTAAAGGTGCAGAAGAATTACTTTACTTCAATATAGTAAACAAATTCAGCAGAAAATATATAATGCCCTTTGTATGAATATTTCGGATTTTAAAAAAGCACTTTCATGTACTACACCGATTTTTTTTGGTTATCTGGCAATAGGTATTCCATTTGGATTAATGCTTGTGTCTGCCGGTTATCCGTGGTGGATGAGTATTGTGATGAGTGTAACCATGTATTCGGGAACAGGGCAGTACATGGCAGTAGGACTTTTTGCAGCCGGAGCAAAATTACCTGCGATTATAATAGCTGAAATTCTTATAAATATAAGACATATTGTTTATGGTCTTTCACTTATAAAACCTTTTAAAAATACAGGCTTATGGAAACCTTATCTTATTTTTTCACTTACTGATGAAACATATGCAGTTTTAACTTCATGCGAAGTTCCTAAGGGAGTAAAGGCTTCATCTTTTTATGCAACAATATGTATGGCAGATCACTTTTACTGGATTTTGGGAAGTGTAATTGGTGCAATAGCAGGAAATTTTATTCCTCAGCAATATTTACAGGGAGTTGATTTTGCATTAACGGCACTTTTTATTGTTCTTTTAATTGAACAGATTAAAAAAAGTAAGAATTTTATTCCGCCAGTAATTGGAATTGCATGTACGCTTTTAATTATAATTTTAAGCAGAATGGGATTTATTCCTTCACAACATATTTTAATTATAGCAATCACTTTTGGAATTGCGGTATTAATTTTGTTTAAGAAAAAACTGGAGGCTAAAAAAGATGAATGAAAATGCATTGACTTTAGGTGCTGTAATTATTGCAACATTAGCTTCAGGACTTGTAATTTACGCAACAAGACTTTTCCCTTTTGTATTATTCTCAAAAAAAGAACCGCCTGCAATAATCCGTTTTATCGAAAAATTTATTCCTTCAATGGTAATCGCAATTCTTGCAGTTTATTGTTTAAAGGACATTCATTTTACATCTTCTCCATGGGGAATAAATTACATTGTTTCTGTAATCTTAGTAATTGTCCTGCATCTGACATTTAAAAATTCAATGATAAGTATTTTTGGAAGTACAATTTGCTTTATGCTTATGACTCAGCTTATGTAGGGTAAAATAAAAAACAGATACTGAAACTTAAAAAAGTTAATACTCTTGTTCAGTATCTGTTTTTAATTAAAGTATTTTTTTAATAAAAAAATTATTGTAAATCTGAAAGCTTCTTTACAATTTTTTCACCAGAATATTTTGACAGATTAAAAATATAAGGTGATTCACTTGAAGAACAAATGTATGTTGAAGCATTTTCAATTTTGTGAACTGTTACGCTGATGTCTGCCTTGTCTTTTCTTGAAAGAGTTAATACAGCTTCATTTGATGAAGGAAGTTCTATATTTTCGTTTGCCCATGAAGTGCAGTTTAATTCTTCTAGATCACTGATCCATTCAGAAACTTTAGCATTATCCAGCTGTGTAATTTTTTCATCAACACTGTTAAGAGAAAGATTCCATTGGGTAGTTTTATTTTTTCCGGAACCACTTACACTTTTGTTAAGAGTAAAACTTCCGTCACTACCAGTATATGAAACTGCTTCAATAGAATTTTCATCGAGTGAATAAATTGCTTTTGATCTAAGTCCTTCTACGCTTACAGAAAATATACTTGCAATATTTCCGTTTGCAACATAAACACTGTCTTTTCCGTCAAGCATTACGTAAGACTGAATACCGGAACTTGTAGTTTTTCCAGCAACAATTTTTCTTATTTCTTTACCATCTTTTTGAGCAGTTACTGTAGTAACAGAACCTTCATCAAGACCATAACGGGCAGCATCGTTTCCTAAAGAAGTTGCTGCTGTGTTTAAGATTTTTACTTCTTTTACAGCTTCATAAAGTCTTTGAACCTTGTTTTGATCAGCGGCATATTTTTTGTTTCCGACAAACCATTTGTCACCTTCTTTGCTAAGAAGAATATCTTCGCTTCCTGTCTTGTGAATAAGAATACTGTCAGCTTCAGAAGAAAGTTTTAAAGTCTTTACAGTAGACCTTGAACCTAATGTTAACTGAAGAATGTATATTAAAAGCAAAAGCCCAATGAGCGAAAGAAGTACAGTCTTTGTCTTTGCATTTTTAGTCATTTATTTGCTCCTATAAAAATGTACAATAAGTTTTTTTATTTTTTTATGTCTCTTGAATTATCAGGATCATATTTTTCATGAATCTTAGTGCGGTGAACATTTCTTAAGATTGTTACTACAAGACCTGCAATAATTACAAGTAGCGGAATTCCAAACTGATTAAAATATCTTGTAAATACGGCAAAACCAGTATTAAGATTTGTCATTGTTCTTAAATCAAGTCCCTTTGTCCTCATCAGACATAAATCTTCATTGCCGTTCATGTAATCGATTACGTTTCTTACAAAACTTACAGCCTGATCTCTTTTGTCATCTGGAAGCATTGCAGGATTAGCTGTTTTTGTTGAACCAGTTACAAATACTTTTCCAGGCATTATGCTTTTTGCAAGATGTCCGCCAGTTTTGAGGTCTCCTTCATTTTCTTTTGCTGGGAATGCAGATTTAAATTCACCTTCAAGAAGAACTGCAACTGTTTTTGATTCAAGATTTTCTTTTGCAGGTTCATCAGGTGGAGCTAAAGGAGAAGGCATAAGGTTAATGTCATCTGTAACAGTCCAGCTTTCTGGAGAAGTTTTTACAAGAACAGTTAATTTTTCTCCTTCAATTTCCTTTGCTTTAGAAGCATCAAGTGAAGAAGTTTCAAGTACCATAAGTTCATTTAAATTTTTTGTAATAGGATTTTTCTGATCGATATATTTTTCAGAAATTACCGGTGCTGAATAATATGTAAGTTTTCCGTACTGTTGGTGATAACCTGTATAACCGTTTTTATCTTTTACATAATCATTTTTAAGTTCAACACCCCATGCTGAAAGAAGTTTTTCAAGACCTGTATCAATTGGTTCAAAAACATAATTCATCTGTCCCTGGCTTACATTAAACGGATCTGCATAAATTACAAGGTTTCCGCCCTTAAGTACAAACTGATCCAGTTTATAAAGTACTTCATCAGAGTAAGTGATTTTTGGACCGTTTATTACAATTGTCTGAACGTCGTCAGGAATGTCATTTTTTGCAAGATTAAGTTCTTCAAGTTCATAAAGATCTTCAACAATCTGTCTGTAAACGCCGGCACCATTTTGATCATCATTAAGGCTAAGTTCTCCGTTTTCACAAAGGTAACCGATTTTATTTGAACGGTTAACAAGACGTAAAAGGTTGTCATCAATTACTTTGTCTAAATCTTCAAGACCGCTTACCTGATAGCCTAAAATGGCACGACCAAACTGAATCGGGACAATCTGAAGTGGAATTACACGGAATTTTTCTTCGTGTTCGAGAACAAGTCCAAAGACACCTTTACCGTTTGGTCCGTCAAGAAGCTGAATGCCATATTTTTCTGCAGTACTTTCAAGTTCTTCTGCAGACGGTGATATTTTATCAAATAAAATTCTACCCTGATGCTTTTTGTTTACGGTTTCATAGGCATCTTTTACTACACTTTCAACTTTATCAAATCCCTGAATTCTGTATGCTTCAAGTTCTGAATTTGTATAAAGTTTTAATGTAACATCGCCAGAGATTCCTGTAAGAACATTTGCGGCTGAAGTAATTTTATTTATCATTGTTGTAATTGCATATTCAAGACCATCACTTGAAGTAAGGGAGTCAATTTTTTCTGTCTGATCATCATAAAGAAAAACAATTCCCATGTAGACAGCTTTAACGCTTGCTTCATTGCCTTTAAGTTCCTGAGTCTGAATCATCTGCAGTCCGTAAGCACTTGCTTCACGCTGAGCTTCTGGTTTTGAAAGATCTTCAAACTCGTATTTAAAATGACTGTTGGCAGCTCCTTTATATTCTGCAAGTAAATCTTTTACATACTGACTTACCTGTTCATACTGAGAAGGAAGATTTGGTGAAAAATAAACTTTGATACTTAAATCTTTTTCAAGAGATTTTACAGCAGTTTTGCTTCCTTTAGAAAGTGAATATGAAGATGACTGAGTAATATCCAGTCTTTTATAAGCACGAATACATACAAGATTTAAAAGGACAAGTGCAATTATAAAAAGAAGAAAATTGCTTTTTGAAGATTTAAGATAAGTCCATGCTTTTGCAAAAAAATTATTTTGATTTTTATTTTCTTTATTCATTTTTAACCTCTTCTTGCCTTTTCAAGAGTTTTTACTGTAAGACCAAAGAAAACTGCAATAAGTGAAAGAAAGTAAATTACATCGCGACTGTCAATTACACCTCTTGAAATTGATTCAAAGTGACTGGTTGCAGAAATGAATCTTACAAAAGGAACAATGCCTGCCGGGAGAAGCTGAGCAAAAGCTCCTACAATGTAAAGAAACATACATATTGCAAGACCTGTAAACAAAGCCGCAATCTGATTTTTTGTAACAGATGATGCAAACATTCCGATTGAACAAAATGCTGCAGCCATAAGAATAGCACCTATGTAACCGCCAATAAGTGGACCTGCATCAGGATTTCCAAAAATGCAACAGGTTAATAAATAGAATAAAGTTGGCACTAAAAGTGTTATGCATGAAATCATTGCAGCAAGATATTTTCCAAGAACTACATCCATTGTTGTAACAGGAAGAGTTACAAGTGTTTCAAGACTTCCAGAACGCTTTTCTTCACTAAAAGATTTCATTGTTAAAGGAGGAATAAATAAACTGAAAGCAAGAGGAAGTTGCTGAAAAAATCCGCGGAGATTTGCACTTCTTCTTAAATAAAAACCTGGAAGAAAAAATGAACCTACAAACAAAAGAAAAAGCATGCATACAAAATATGGTACCCAGCTTGTAAAATATGATTTAAGTTCACGTTCAAGAATTACTTTCCATGCCTTAGTTTTTTTTACATTTGTCATTACAAATTACCTCCTGTTGTCAGCTGTCTGAATACCTGCTCAAGTGAATGACGTACAAGTTTTGCTTCATAAACGTTTACGCCTTTTTCTATAAGAGCTTTAAGTACTGCAGGACGAATGTCATTTTCTGCACTGGCACTTATTTTTACGCAGAGAAGTTTTTGTCCGTTTAGAGAAAGTTCTTCTGATTCCTGTGCATTTACAGAAGTTCCTCCAGGAATATTCTGAAGAATTTCTTTTACAACCTGAGGATTTGTATTGTCAACATAAAGTTCAAATGTTACTGAATTAGAAGTCTGCTCACGAAGGTTTTCAAGTGAATTATCTGCAACAACTTTTCCGCCTGAAATAATAATGGCTCTGTTACAGATTGCTTCTACTTCACTTAAAATATGTGTTGAAATAATTACAGTTTTTGTTTGACCGATTTTTTTAATTAAATCACGAACTCCGATTACTTGGTTAGGATCAAGTCCGCTTGTAGGTTCATCAAGAATAAGTATTTCTGGATTTGACATAAGTGCATGGGCAAGACCAACACGCTGTCTGTTACCACGGCTTAATTCTCCAATATTTTTATGCATCTGTTCCATAAGACCGCATGTCTGTGCAAGTTCAGGAACTCTAGTTAAAGGATCAACGCCTGCCATTTTTGCAACGTATTCAAGATAGTCGCTTACAATCATGTCGCTATAAAGCTGTGCTGATTCCGGCATATAACCAATTTTACTTTTTGCTTCTACGGCATCGGAATTCATATCCAGTCCGTCAATTTTTACAGATCCGAGTGTAGGCTCAAGGTAACCTGTGATCATACGCATTGTTGTAGTTTTTCCGGCACCATTTGGACCTAGAAGACCGACAATTTCGCCCTTCTCAATGGAAAAGCTTACGTCGTCTACTGCACGAAATGTCCCAAAATCGCGGGTTACGTGCGATACTTCAATCATATTCTTACTCCAGTATTTGATTTTTTACTGTAAACGTTTTTTATCTTTAATGGTTACAATAAAATTATTGATCTGTCTAATAAGTTTTTAGACGACCCTTACAGTAAAATATAATAAATCCTTTTGAATTCTACAAGATTAAGGATTTTACTAAAAAAAATGGCAAAGCAGATACGAAAAATCATTCTGCCTTGCCAGAAATAAAATTTTAGGACTGATAAAATTTTATTGCATTCAATTAATACATTCCGCCGTCCATGCCCTGCTGTGGAGCTGGTGGAGCTGGTGGTTCAGGAATGTCTGTGATAGCACATTCAGTTGTAAGAAGCATGCCTGCAATTGAAGCTGCATTCTGTAATGCTGAACGAGTTACCTTTGCTGGATCGATAATACCTGCATCCATCATGTTTACCCAAGTCTGATTTGCTGCGTTAAAGCCGATGCCTGGTTTTTCATTTTTTGCCTTGTCTGCAATTACGCTGCCGTCAAGACCTGCATTTTCTGCAATCTGGCGGATTGGTTCTTCAAGTGCACGTTTAACAATTTTAAAGCCAACTTTTTCATCACCTTCAAGACCTTTTGCATTTTCATCAAGAGCCTTGCTTGCCTGAATAAGAGCAATTCCACCACCAGGAACAATACCTTCTTCAAGAGCAGCACGAGTTGCAGCTAAAGTATCTTCTACACGGAACTTCTTTTCCTTCATTTCTGTTTCTGTGAT
>CAZALL010000088.1:0-7430 GCA_964485955.1 uncultured Treponema sp.
AGTTGATTTAGTTTATACACAATCGCCTGAATGTAAACAAAAAGCACTTAAAGCATATTATTCTTTTATAAAAACAGTAATTACTGGTAAAGAAGAAAAAGTTGAACAGGATAAAATTTTTGATTTAATAAAATCATATTGTTCTAAAAATAAACTTTCTGTTGTCTGCGATATGAATGGTTCTTCAAGAATATTGTCGATTGATAAACAGATTTTTTCTGAATGCGGAATAAATTTTATAGCATTTAATAATATTCCAGGTGCCATTCAGCATGAAATAATTCCAGAACCTTAAAATCTTATATATGCTGCTCAAAGAATGACTGAAGAACAGGAAAATGGAAATAAAAGTGCATTGATTGCCTATATGCCTGACTGTGATGGTGACCGCGGAAATCTTGTAATTTGGAATGAAAAAAATAATCGAAGTGAAGTTATAAAAGCGCAGGAAGTTTTTGCTCTTTGCGTAATGGCAGAATGTTCATATTCAATGTGGGTAGAGGGAGATTCTTATAAAAATGTAAAACACGCTGTTGCTGTAAACTGTCCTACGTCAAATCGTATTGAAGAAATTGCAAAGTGTTTTAATACAGAAGTTTTTCGTGCAGAAGTTGGAGAAGCAAATGTCGTTAATCTTGCCCGCGAAAAAAGAAATCTTTCATACTCTGTACGTATTTTAGGAGAAGGCAGTAACGGCGGAAATATTACATATCCTTCAAGTGTGCGAGATCCTTTATCAAGTGTTTTTGCATTAATAAAACTTCTTGCAATAAAAGAACTTTCTTATCTCTGGTATAAAAATTGCGGTCGTGAAAATTTATGGAATGAAAATCTTACTCTTTCTGATTTACTTGAAAGTCTTCCTGAATATACAACTACTGGTGTAAGTGAAGAAAGAGCTTTGCTGTATGTTAAGGCACAGGATAAAGGGCAACTTAAAGAAAAGTTTAAAATTCTTTTTGAAAAAGAATTTATTCAAAGACAGAATGAATTAAAAGAAAAATATTTGATAGAAAAATATGATGCTGTTTTAACAAATGGGACTAAAGAAGTAAAGGCTGCAGATTCATGGAATAATGCAAGCGGTGGCCTTAAGGTACGTTTTTTTGATGACAGTGAAAATCAGTTGGCATTTATATGGATGCGCCCTAGCGGAACAGAAAGTGTTTTTCGAGTAATGTGTGATGTAAAAGGGAAAAATGCTTCTATGGAAAAAGACCTGCTTGAATGGGAAACAAAATTAATCTATCAGGCAGATAAAGAGCTTTGTGTTTAATGTTTTATAGCAATATTACTTTTATTTTGTATAGATTTTCTTGCGAGCCTTGACAAAATAACGTAAAGATTGCAAAATAGTGCATTATTTACTAGGTAAAGTCTTATAAGGAGTATATGCAAAATGGAAGATGATATTCTTACTATTGAAGAAGTTGCAAAATATCTTCGTGTTAGTGAAAGAACTGTTTATGACTGGGCACAGAAGGGCGAAATTCCAAGTGGAAAAATTGGAACTGTATGGAGATTTAAAAAAGAAGACATTGAAAAGTGGGTTAATGAACGTCTTTCTTCTAATATAAAATCTCCACAGCAGCAGATTATTCAGGTAAAGAATTTTCTTTCGCCAGATCGCATTGTATTTTTAAATCATTCAACAAAACATGATGCATTGGTTCAGCTTTCACAAAATCTTGCAACAGCACCACAGATTAAAGATGCTGAAGAACTTGAAACTGAAATTTTAAAACGTGAAGAACTTATGTCTACTGCAATTGGCCGTGGTATTGCAATTCCTCATGTTCGTTTGTCAAGTGTAACAGATCTTGTAATGAGCATTGGTATTTCAAAAACAGATATTATCGACTTTCAGCCTATTGATGACACTCCTGTACGTATTTTATTTATGATTGCAGCTGCTTATAATCAGCACAGTTATTATCTTCAGACTCTTTCGTATTTTTCTGCAAAATTAAAGAATCCTGAACTTAGAGACTCTCTTCTTAATGCAACTGATGCAATGGAAGTTTACAATCTTCTTACAAAATAATTTTTTGGAGCAAGTAAAATGAGAGTCCTGCTTGTCGAAGATGAAGTACGCCTTTCGCAGGCATTGGTTGAAATTTTTAAAAAGAACCAGTATGGAATAGATGCTGTATACACTGGCACTGAAGGATTAAAGTTTGCACAAAGTGGTATCTATGATGTAATTATTCTTGACGTAATGCTTCCTGAAATGGATGGATTTACAATTTTACAGAAAATCAGGGAATCTAAAAACAGTGTTCCTGTTCTGCTTCTTACTGCTAAAGATGAAGTAAGTGATAAGATTAAGGGACTGGACACTGGGGCTGATGATTACATGACAAAGCCCTTTAGTACTGAAGAACTTCTTGCTAGAGTTAGGGCTCTTTCCAGACGTAAGAGCGAAGTTAAGGAAGAGTGTTTAACTTTTGGTGATATGATTTTAAATATCAGTAATTGTGAAATTCAAAAAATTGGTGGCAAGTCTATAAAACTTTCTTTAAAGGAACTTCAGGTTCTTGAACTGTTTTTTGAAAATCCGCATAAGGTAATTAAAAAAGAAAAAATTATAGAAAAAATCTGGGGCGGGGACAGTGATGCCGAATACAACAATGTTGAAGTCTACATTTCTTTTATCCGCAAAAAAATGGAAACTGTTGGAATTACAACTGTAATTCGTACTACACGCGGTGTAGGCTATTCATTTGAGGAAGAAAAATAATTATGAGTAAAGACAATAAAGGGCTTTTTACAGTAATTAAATTAAAATTCACTTGGAGCATTGTAATTGCCTTAAGCATCGTAATGACTTTTATTGTAGGAACTTTTATTGTTTTTTGTGATTCTACTTCAAAAGAAAATGCACGCCTTTTTATTCAGAAAGTAATCGATTGTAATGGAGTCTTTGATGAAGAATTTGTAGTGATGTCAAATCTTAACCGTGCAAATCTTTATACTTCAAGTTATACATCAATGCTGGTGGATAAAAAAACTGGACAAGTAAATTCTGTAATAAAATACTTTGGACGGGATTTAAAAAGATCTTATTCAGAAAAAGATTTAATTAAATATATTTATTCAGCTAAGACTTTTAAAAGTTCCGGCAAAAAAAGTGACTACATGTATAGAATTGTTCCCTATGATGAAAATTTAAATATGATTGTAATTCTGGACATGCATGAGGAATTTAAAAGTAACAGAAAATTTGCCCAGCTTTCTACACTGATTTTTTTAGTTTCTGTTTTTATATTTTATGTTATTGCAAAAATCACAGGAAAGGCCGCTGTAAAACCTGCTGAAGAAGCTTTTGAAAATCAAAAACGTTTTATTGCAGATGCAAGTCATGAATTAAAAACTCCGGTTGCGGTAATTTCTGCAAATCTCGATGTACTTGAAAATGAAATTAAAGATAATAAGTGGGTTTCTTATATTCGTTCAGAAAATAACAGAATGGCGGAACTTGTACAAAATCTTCTTTTTTTAGCAAAGACTGATTCCGGAAAGAAGAATACATTTTTTTCAAAATTTGATTTAAAGGAAACAATTGCACTTACAGTTTTGCCTTATCAGACTCTTTTGTATGAAGAAGATAAAAAACTTGAACTTGATCTTCCTAAAGAAGAACTTTTTGTTGTCGCTGATGAAAATAGACTTAAGCAGTTAATAATTATTTTTTTAGACAACGCAATTAAATATTCTGGCAAGGGAGATTTAGTGCGGATTTCGTGCGGTCGTGTTTTAAATAAAAATTTTATACGCTTTTATAATACAGGTGAAGGCATTTCTGAAGAAAATCAGAAAAAAATATTTGAACGCTTTTTTAGGGAAGATTCTTCAAGACAGCGTCATGCCGGCGGATATGGACTGGGACTTTCTATTGCAGATTCAATTGCAAGAAGCCATAATGGAAAAATTAATGTAGAAAGTGAAGCAGGTAAATATGCTGAATTTACTTTTACTTTCCCACGGCACGGTTTAAAGCTTGATACTTCATTTGAAAAATAATTTTTTGTGAAGTTTCTTTATTGAAAATTTATTCTTACAGGTGTATTTTAATACTGCATTTATTTTAACGAGGTTATATATGGATTTTGTAAATGATCTTAAGAAAAAAGCTGCTTCTTTAGGTAAGACAATTGTTCTTTGTGAAGGCGAAGATAAACGTGTTGTTGAAGCAGCTTCACAAATTGTAAAGGAAGGAATTGCAAAAATTATTCTTCTTGGTTCAGAAGAAGACATTAAGGCAAGCGGTGCAAATGTTGACTTAAGCGGGGTAAAAGTTATTGACCCTGCAAAAGATGACAATGCAGATAAATATGCTGAACTTTTATTTAAAGCTCGTGAAGGTAAAATAAATAAAAAAACTGGTCTTGCAGAATATGCAGATGTTGCTTGTGCAAAGGCTGCAATTTTAAAAGATCATACAATGTACGGTGCTCTTATTCTTAAAGCTGGCAATGCTGACGGTTTTGTAAGCGGTGCATGTCATTCAACTGCAAATACACTTCGTCCTGGACTTCAGGTTATTAAGACAGCCCCTGGTTTTAATACAGTTTCAAGCTGCTTTATCATGGTTGCTCCAGAAGGTGGAAATAAATATATTCCGGAAGGTGTTGCGGTTTTTGGTGACTGTGCAATCAATATTGATCCTAGTGCAGAACAGTTGGCTGATATTGCAGTTGCTTCTGCTGATACTGCAAAAAAAATTGCCGGTATTGAACCTCGTGTTGCAATGCTTTCATTTTCTACAAAGGGTTCTGGAAACGATTCTAAATTCCACGACACTGTTTCTAAGGTACAGCAGGCTGTAGAACTAGCAAAAAAGAATGCTCCAGAACTTTGTCTTGATGGTGAGTTCCAGTTTGACGCAGCTGTTGCTCCTGAAGTTGGCCAGTTAAAGGCACCTGGAAGTAGTGTTGCAGGTCATGCAAATGTATTTATCTTCCCTGAAATTAATGCTGGTAATATAGGCTATAAAATCTGTCAGCGTATGGGTGGCTGGATGGCTATTGGTCCTGTCTGTCAGGGCTTTGCAAAACCTTTAAATGATTTAAGCCGTGGCTGCAGTGTTGAAGATATTGTTGCAACTGTAGCAGTAACAGCACTTCAGGCATAAACTTTAAAACTTTTTAACTTTGAGCATCTGTTTTCAAAATATTTTTTTTGCTTAACAGATGCTTAAAAGTTATTCCTTATTTTTTGTAATTAAATAATCAATTGTGTAGAGACTTACAAGTCTTGTAATTTCCTGGCGTAGTTTTTCTACTTTAGCATTGTATAAATCAACTTTTATTTTTAAGAGATCTGTTTCACTACCATAACCAGAATCAAATACCATTTGTTCCTGTTTTACTTTTTCTTCAAGAGATTCTATTTTTAGTTCCTGATATTCAATTTTTATAGTAGAGTTTTGGGCACTTGAATATTGCTCCTGTATTGTTTTTCTTATTGTCTGTCTAGCAGCATCTTCATTTATACCTGCATCTTCAACTTCATTTTGTGCACGTGCAATTGCGTTTATTTTTTTTCCACCGTCAAAAACTGTTGTTTTCATTCCAATTGATAAATTTAATGACCAGTCATCTTTTCTTCTCCAGTTTGGTTCAAAAAGTGGAAGTCTAGAGCCTGCATAACCGGCACTTGCCTGAATTGCAAAATCAGGTTTCCAGTAAACGGAATTTTTTTGTATTTGCAATGCAGTTTCATTTATTTCTTTTAAAAGATTTAGCATTTGAAGTGAAGTTGTACTTTGTTCAAGCGCCAGACTTTCAAGTTCTTCAAGTGGTTTTTCAATGAGTTTTAATAATTCTTCTTCATTAAAAGAATTTTCTGTCATGTCCAATGTAAAGTTTTCAATGCCTGTAAGTTTTTGAAGTTCAAAGAGTTGTTTTTGAATCTGATCTTTTACTTCTTCAATTCCAATGTCTAACTCTTTTGCCTGCATCCTTGATTCGACAACTTCAATGTGAGTAAGCATTCCATTTTTTTCTGCATCTTCTGCTACTTCAAGCATTCTTTTTGTACATGATTGTTCTTCTTCAAGAAGCTCTGAAATTTTATTTAAATAGACAAGGCTGTTTAGTCTTGTTTTTAACTGACATTTAAGTTCGTCTTCTTTTGAAGTTAACTGTAATTTTTTTACCTGTGAAATTTTGTCATAAACTTTTACTGCGTCTGTAAGTTTTCCCCATGTCCATACAGGCTGTTCTAGTGTTAACTGAAAATTGTAGAGTGTATTTTCCATGCCCTCATAAAGTGTAATGTATTGACCTGTTGAAACTGGACTGTAGCCGGATGTCCACTGCATGGAATTAACAATGTCATCTACGTTAAGAACAATTGCATCTATCGGCGGATTTGTCATATAAGTTCCGCTTGCCTGAAATTCTACTTTTGGAAAAAGTCCTGCTTTTGCATCTTTGTAATCTAAAATGCTTTTTGAATATTCTTCTCTGGCACTTCTTAAGTCTGTATTTTTTTCTTTCATTAAATTTTCAAGTTCTTCAAGAGTGTATTTAGTTTTTTCTGCCTCTTGTGCAAAAATAAAATTTGAGAAAAATAAAAATGCCATCGGTATTAAAAATATTTTTTTCATGCTCTTACTGTAATTGAATTGTCATTGTTGAAGACATGCTTGTGTCATAAGATATAGTTTTTTCTATATTTCCGGCTTTAACAGAAAACTCTTTTGAACATACTTTTGCTGTGTAAGTGTCATCAAACCATGTGTAGCCTGAACCTAAATTAGAAAAAGTTCCATGCCGTAATTTTCCGTCTCCAATGGAAGAAGCTTTTGTCTGAACTGAACCGTAACTTTCTGTTCCAGAACTTAAGTAAACTGTAATTCCGTCATCAGAAGCTGAACCTAAATCATCTGAACTTGTTTTGTACTGTCCTTCAAAAACTGGTACTGAAGGACGGCACTTTTTTCCATAAAGTTTTACAGAATAAGAATCTCCGCTTATTGTTTTTGAGATGTAAAATCCGTCTGTAAAAAATGAATAGTCTTTTGCTTCATTGTCAGCGTTGTAACATCCTTTCCAGGTAAGTTCATCACTGGATTGCTCATAATTTATTTTTATTTCAGGAGTGTTTTCACTTCCGTTACTTGCATAGCGTGGATAAGAAATTGAAATTATTCCGCTTCCTGTAATTGTGCTTTTGTATTCTTTACTTGTGTTTTCTTGAGGTACATTTATTTTTACGTTTAAATTTTCGCTTATTGTCGAATTTGTTGCAACGTCAATAAATGTAAGAGAAAGTAAAGTTGTTTTTCTTACAGCAGTAAGTTCTTTGTAGACAGTGTCATTTGTTGAATCACTTACAATGAGGGCATTACCTTTTGAAAGTCCGTAATTTTCATGGTAGTAGAGAAGATAGAGTTTTATAACATCAGCATCTTTTCCAAAATC
>CAZALL010000089.1:0-7387 GCA_964485955.1 uncultured Treponema sp.
ACATCAATTCCACTAGTATCCGTTTTTGTTCCAAGCTTCATTAAAGAACCTGCACCAAACTGTTTTTCAATCTGAAGACGAGCTGCTTCAAGAGCCTTCATTTTTTCCGACATATCTGCCGTATTTTCTTTTTCTGACACTTTCGCCACCTTTTTCCTCCCGTAATCTGCTGGTACATTCTATTATTTCTGTACCGCTTATATATAGGCGTCGAATTTCGACTTTTTACCACTTTGTGAAAAAAAAAGCAAAATTCTATAATTATTCCTTTGGTAAAGACTTTCCCTGTAAAGGCTGATAAATTGACTTTCCCCTAAGAACAATAGAATTGCCCTCTTTTTTAATCTGACCCAAAACCTGAATTGCCCGTTCACCATCAATAGAAGGCTGAGGACTTGGACTAAATGTAACTGGCACAGAACCTTTTAAATTTTTCATATCCTCATAACCAACTAAAAAATCAAAAGAACATGTATTAGAGTCACTTTCCTTGAGATTTGCAACCCTTCCATTCCACTTAACCCAGCAGTCAAGATAAAGTTCTGGAGAGGATGCTACTGTTTCATAGGAATAATTATCTTTAAGAGAATCAAAAGTTGGACTTGAAAGATAGGTCATCAGAACATTAGCCTTCTGTTTTATTGAAAAAGCTGCATTGCTATTTAAAAGGCGGTTTATTTCTACCTGAGCTGCATTATCCCTTTTCTGCTGAAAATACAGCATTGCATTTTCGTAAGCAGTTGTTACAGCCTTATTGTCCAAAAGATATGTTACAGTAGTTCCTGACAGGTCATTTTCCTGGGCATGACTTTTTTCTGCTTTTGTAAGTTCAAGTTTTGTAAGATTTGCACGAGGACCTGCCACAGGATCAATTTTTTTTGCAGGACGAAGCACAAAAACAAGTGAAATTAAAAGACCACAGGCAATTCCTGCAAGAACACAGTTTCGTACGATACAAGGATTTAAACCTAAAGGCGGATAAAAACGCTCTATCTTTCCAGTATCGACCCACTGAGTAATTGTATTAAAATCACCTTCTTTTCTTATAAAATTCATGGCATTTTTTGCAATTTCATTGGAAGGCTCATTCTGTAAAATTTCAAGATAATATTCTATAGCTCTGTCAGTATCTCCGCGCCTTAAAAAAATTGCAGCCTGGCCTAACATAAGCTTTGAATCTATTAACTTAATGTCTCTTGCCCTCTGATAATATAAATTTGCATTTCCAATATCACCAATATAAAGACAGGCTGTTCCCAAAATAAAATAATAGTCAAAATTTTCCCTATAAAGTTCCATATTTGGTTCAAGCAATGCTATTACACGAGAAAACTGTCTTTTTGATAAAGCCTTACGAGAAAGTTCAAGAACAGAACGATTCATCTTAAATTATTCTCCTACCTGCTGATTTTCTAAAGTCAGGCGATTTTCAAGTTCCTTTATGCGTTCATTTGCTTCGTTAAGCTGTTTTTTTAATTCCATTACATCTTCACTTTGATAAAAACGCAACTGTTTTTCATAAGCTTCTCTGGCACTAAGTGATTCTTCACCAGTAAGCTTTAAAAGATATATAAGTTTTTCTTCTCTTTCGCTTTGAGCTAAAAATTCAAGACGAAGTAAACAAAAAGAAACCCTTTCATCTTCTGGAAATTCAGTTACAATTTTTTCGTAAAGAGATTTTGCAGTATCGTATTTATAATCAGCATAAAAACATTCAGCCAAATAATATAAAGCTGAAGCTTCCATTTCATTTCCTTTATTTGAATGACAAAAATCACTTAAAACAATTACGGCTTCATCAAGCTGCCCTAAATAATAAAGACAACGTCCCTTCTGATACTGAACATAAGGCAAAAGGCTTGAATCAAAAAAAGTATCTTCAAATAAGGCACAGTCAGCTAAGGCAGAAGAATAATCTTCACAGTTGAATGACGCCATTATAAGCATGTAAAGAGTCGCTTCACTTATATTTTCTTTGTCACTGACAGCTTTTCTCAAAAAGAAAGAAGCACTCTGATAATCACTGGCTTTAAAAGCGTTAAAACCTTCAACTAAAAATTCACTTGAAGAATAAACTTCCTGAGAATATACAGGAAAAGAATACAAAGTTATGAGAAGAATTACATTGAATATATAAAAACTTCTCTTTATTTCCATTCAAGTTCACCCTTAAAAAATGAAGAGCCGGAAACAATTACGTCAGCACCAGCATTTAAAACTAAAGGCAAAGTTTTATTATTTACTCCGCCGTCAACAGAAATTAAATAAGATAAGGACTTTTCTTTTCTATAGTTTACAAGTTCTGTAATTTTTTCTGCTGTATAGGGAATAAATTTTTGACCACCCCATCCAGGATTTACACTCATTACAAGAACTAAATCTACCAAAGGAAGAACTTCTTTTAAAACACTTACGGGTGTCGAAGGGCAAATTGAAATACCAGCTTTTTTCCCTTTATTATGAATTTTATTTATACATAAGTCGCTGTGATTTGTTGCTTCATAATGGAATGTAATATAATCTGCCCCTGCATCTGCAAATGATTCTACAGAAAGTTCAGGTTTTTCGATCATCAAGTGAACATCAAAAGGCAGGGATGAACATTTTCTTATTGAAGTAATTACGGGCTGTCCGTAACTTACAGGAGGAACAAAATGTCCATCCATTACATCTATGTGAATCATCTGTGCATTTTTTTCTTCACACAGTTTAAAAGCGTCTCTTAAATTTGAGAAATCGGCTGACAAAAGTGATGGTGATAAGCAAGGTAATTTCATTATGCTGTAATAATATCAAAATACCCCTAGTCTGTAAATAATTTGTAAAAGATTGTCACTGTCACTCTAAATTCAGCCTTCATCGACTTCGCACTGAAGTGGGATGACGATATGTCGTTATTCTGAAATTAATTTTAAGGAAGCGGAATTTGCCTTTAACTTATTATCATAAATTTTTACTCCGCTTTCATCTATCCAGCCTTTTTCTATTTTATACCAGACCGTTGTCTCTGTTGGAGAACCTTTTGGATTTTTTACAAAATCTTTTCCAAGCACTTCATATATTTCTCCACGACGGCCTTCTCCTTCAACTGCATTTTCAAAGCCAGGTGCCTTTCTAAAAGCAACATAAGGTTCAGAAACTAAAAGCCATTCTATGCCAGGCTTAAGATTTTCTGCATCACTTTTATCAAATTCAATTGTATTTTTTTTACTGCATCCGTTTACAAAGCCAACAAATAAAGTAAGCCCCGTAATAAGTAAAAGTGAACAAACTATTTTTTTAAACATCACAAACTCCCGCAATATTTTCTAACTTCAGGATAAAGAAGTAAGTCACTGTCAACAAAATTTAAATGCCTTATGTCTTCAAAACTTGACCATCGGTATTCTGAATGTTCACTAAGTTTATATTTAAAAATCATTCCCTTATGAGGAACAAAAATCTGATAGGCATGTAGATTTACCAGTTCTCCATTATGATGAAATTCTGTTCTGGCAATTAAAGAGCCAACCTTTACCTTAATTCCAAATTCTTCCCTAAATTCACGGATTACAGCTTCTTTTTCACTCTCCCCCTCTTCTACTTTGCCACCAGGAAATTCCCATCTCCCACCCATCTGACCTTTATTTAATCTGTGGGCAATTAAAACTTTCTGATTATAAAATGCAATTCCTGCTATAGAAGTCTTTGCCATAATTTATTCCCCCTAAAGAAGCACAACACCAGGAAAAATAAAATGAAGTACAGCCACTGCAATACAGGTAATTCCAATATATTTTTTTCCGCCTATAAAAAATTTCTTTACATTTTCAGGAATATTTGTTGCAGTATCAGCAGTTTCAATATAAAACTCAAGCAATATAGAAGTTCCTGCCATAAAAGAACTTAAGACAGGAAAAAGATCACCTATAATCGGAATATCACTCTTGTAGACTGAAAGAATTTTCATAAATCCTACAAAAACAAGCATAATTCCTAAAACAAGACGGAAACTCTTACTGTTGATAAAACTAAATGTTTCGTTAAATGAAGATATTTTTTTTGACTTTTTATCGTCAACTTCATCTTCTTCTGCACTAATCTTACTTTTACCGTACATAAGAACAAGCCCCGCAAGAAGATTAAGCAGAATACAAATAAAATAAATCTGAACCATAATGAATCCTCATCTTATAACATGGATTTTCACTTCATTATCGGCAGAATATTTTTTCTACTGAAGGACTTTTGTTTTTAATGTATATGATTTTTTATCACTTTTAACTATAAGATTTACACTTTTTGTATCATAGGCTTCGTACTCATAGGAAAGTTTTTGCGGACTTCCTGTAAAAGCGTAATCAAATGTTTCTTCTCCACTTACATTTTTATTTTCATCAAGCAGTTGAATTGTAAAAGTCAAATTTACCGGACTTGAAAGCAAAACATTTTTATTTTCATCAGATTTTAAATATCTTTTTTTTGAACTGTCCATATATTTCATATCTATAAGACAAAAAAGCCTTTCGTTTACTGCAAAAGATTTTACTTTTACATTTACATTGCTGATAAGTGTTTCATCAGGGTTTCTTGCAAAAAGTGAAATTAAAATTACAACCACAAAAGAAATACACATTATTACAAAAAGAGAACGGTTTCTTGTATTTGAAACAAGTACTTTAAAAAAACCTCTCTGCGGAGCATTTCTTCCTTCCGCCGTTGCCCTCTGAGATTCTTTTTCGTACTGACGGTATTCTCCCTTTTGATGATAGAAAACTAAAGGTTCTTCAC
Organism: uncultured Treponema sp.; assembly: GCA_964485955.1. Taxonomy (GTDB): domain Bacteria; phylum Spirochaetota; class Spirochaetia; order Treponematales; family Treponemataceae; genus Treponema_D. The sequence continues at coordinate 4,771 of CAZALL010000089.1, forward strand.
CTTCTGCATAACCGTCAATCTGATTGTCACCAAATGCCATTTTGTTTAACCTAATTTACAGAAAGTATATCATCAATAAGTTGATCCGTTCTCCACCACACAAGATTAACCTTGTCTTTTTTTGCAAGTAAAGCAGACAAAATTCCTGTGTCACTTAAAGAATATGCAAAATAAAGATTTTCTGAATGATTTACAGGAAGAGCCCTCTTTATAATTCTCTGACCATTAATCTGTACCATTTGAACCTGAAAGCCCGTTTCTGTACTTAGCAAAAAGTAAAACCAACCGCTTCTTGTAATTCCAATAAAATCATACGGAATGTCATGCGTAATTTTTGTAAAACCTTCAAAAATTTCCTGTGTATACGGAGGAATTGTAATTGCCTTGTCATAAGTTCCATCTTCAAGCTGTATGGGATAAATTAATGTTTCATCATAATCAATGCCTGCCTGTACACGGCTAGCTTCATCAATGTATGCTGAATAATAATTAACCATCAGATAAAGAACATCTTTTGTGCTGTCCGGAATGGCATTTGAAATCATCATGAATGAATTGTCACCCAATTTTTCTGCATGAGGATTTGGAACAGTATCCTTATTAAAATCAATTGTATACCTAAGCTTTCCTGAATCTGAATACCAGTAAATACCCAGACCATCCTGTTTTTTTGTTACTACAACAAGTTCATTCTGTTCAGTTGTATAAATATTTGAAATTACAGGAAAAGGAGTTCCGCCCTGTCCCTGCTGGCCGATATAATTTATAAAATTTCCGTCAGAATCAAAACGTAAAATTATCTGTGTCAGCATCTGCTTTGTATTTTCATCTTCTTCCCTTCGTTCTACAGGCAATTTATCTACAACGTAAAGGCACTTACGGCTGTCTGTAGTCACAAGGCTTATTTCGTTAAAGGGATAATTTATTGTTTTAAAAGTTGCAGACATTGCATTTGCACCAGTTGTTGTATTCTGTTCATCCGCACAATAAAGCGTAAGTAAGTCTCCATACGAAGACATTTCCATTATTTTTTTTGATTCACCGTTTACAATATAAAAAAAACCGCCTCTCATCGTCATGCGGGTATTTACATTACCTGGATTCTGAAGATCAAAAAGATTTAATTCATCATTAAAATTACCGTACTTTAATGAAAAAAGACTTTCGTCTTCGAAGGAAGCAATATTTTTACTGTTTGTACATGAATTAAATGCTAAAAGAATTAAAAATATTCCTGTAAAAAACACAGGTCGTTTAAAAAAAAGAGTAAATGTCCTTAATTTATGCATGTTTGAAGAATAAAGAAAGTGTCTCTTATTGTCAATGAGAGAAAAAATCGTTATATTCTGTACTATGATTATCGATAAAATTTTAACCGGTATATTCGGTTCACAAAATGACAGATTTGTAAAAGCACTAAAACCTGTTGTTGCACAAATTGAAGCTAAAGAAGAATGGGCAAAAGCCTTTAAAGACGAAGATTTTCCAGAACAGACAAAGCTGTTAAAAGAACGGCTTTCAAACGGTGAATCTATAGACAGCATAATTCCAGAGAGTTTTGCACTTGCCAGAGAAGCTGCCAGACGCGTTTTAGGAGAACGTGCCTATCCATGCCAGCTTATGGGTTCACTAGTCCTTAATTCAGGTCGCATTACAGAAATGAAAACTGGTGAAGGTAAAACACTTATGTGTGTTGCCGCAGCCTATACAAATGCACTTACAGGAAAAGGCGTTCACATTGTAACTGTAAACGATTACCTGGCAGAACGTGACTCTCAGTGGATGGGAAGAATCTATAAATTCTTGGGTCTTACAGTAGGATGTATTTTAAGCAACATGGACAACGATGCCCGTCGCAAAGCATACAATTGCGACCTTACTTACGGAACTAACAATGAATTTGGATTTGACTACCTTCGTGACAACATGCAGGTAGACTTAAGTCGCAAGGTTCAGAGAGGACACTACTTCTGTATTGTCGATGAAATTGACTCTATTCTTATTGATGAAGCACGTACTCCTCTTATCATTTCTGGTCAGGGAGAAGACGACACATATAAATTCCATGAAGTTGACAAATACGTTGACATGTTTGAAGAAGTTGAAAAAGACCCTGCAATTAATGACTACCCTGATGAAGTAAATATGACTCCAGAAGAAAGAGCTGCAATTAAAGGCGACTACAAACTGGATGAAAAAAGCAAACGTGTTTCCTTTACAGACAAAGGTATGAATAAGATTGATGAAATTTTACACAAACATAATCTTATACCTGCAGGAACTAGTGTATTTGATTCAGAAAATTTTGAATATGTACATTATTTTACTCAAGCTATACGTGCCCATAAACTTTACCACAATGACGTTGACTATGTTGTAAGAGACGGAAAAGTTGAAATTGTAGATGAATTTACAGGACGTATTCTTGAAGGACGCCGTTATTCTGATGGACTTCATCAGGCTATTGAAGCTAAAGAACATATACGTATTGCACAGAGAAACAGAACTCTTGCTTCTGTTACATTCCAGAACTACTTCCGCATGTACGAAAAACTTTCTGGTATGACAGGTACAGCCGCAACTGAAGCAGTTGAATTTAATAAAATCTACAATCTTG
>CAZALL010000090.1:0-6176 GCA_964485955.1 uncultured Treponema sp.
TCTCTTGATATAGAAAGAACTGCTGTTGAAAATGCAAGTGATGTTTTGAAGATAGAAGGACTTTCATGTTATTCAAAAGAAGGTCTTAAGGCTTTAGATGATGTTTCTTTTACTGCCCGTCGTGGTGAAATTTTGGGTATCGCCGGAATTGCAGGCTGCGGAGTAAAGGAACTTTTTGAAGCTATTGCAGGAATTGAACGTGTTAGCGGCGGAAGCATTACTTTTATAAATAAAGAAAATAAAAATATTGATATTACAAATAAATCTCCTGTTGCAATAAAAAGAACTGGAGCTCATATTTCTTTTGTTCCAGAAGACCGTCTTGGTATGGGTTTAGTTGGTTCTATGGGAATGACAGGAAATGTTTTGCTAAGGACTTATGAAAATTCAAATGATCCTTTGATTCATAAAAAAGAGCCTCGTACACTGGCAGAAAAAATTAAGCGTAAGTTTGAAGTAGTTACGCCTGGAACTGAATATCCTGTAAGAAGACTTTCTGGCGGTAATGTTCAGAAGGTACTTGTAGGCCGTGAAATTTCAAGTGCACCGGATGTTCTTTTAGTAGCCTATCCAGTTCGTGGTCTTGATATTAATTCATCCTATGCAATATATAATCAGCTTAACAGACAGAAGCAGAAGGGAGTTGCAGTTATTTCTGTAATTGAAGACTTAGACGTAATTTTGCAGTTGTGCGATAGAATTTTAGTAATGAATAATGGACGCGTAACAGGTTTACTTGATGCCCGCACTGCAAGTAAAGAACAAGTTGGCTACTTGATGACAGCTTAAGGGGAATGTATGTTGAATATAAGACTTGCTAAAAAAGATTATGAACCTTTCTGGAAAAAACTTTTAATTCGTGTGGTGGCAGTTCTGCTTGCTTTAATTATTTGTGCCTTGGTTATTATTTCTGTAACTGATTTAAATCCTGTTGAAGTTTACGGTGGAATTTTGGATGGTGCATTGGGAACAAAAAGACGTGTCTGGGTTACAATTCGTGATACTCTGGCTTTGCTTTTAGTTGCAATTGGTTTAGTTCCTGCTTTTAAAATGCGTTTCTGGAATATTGGTGCTGAAGGTCAGGTCTTAATGGGAGGACTGGCTAGTGCGGCACTTATGATTTATGGTTCTGCCCTGCCAAATGGTTTATTGCTTCCTTTAATTATGATTGCAAGCTGTCTTGCTGGAATTATCTGGGGAATTATACCTGCTTTTTTTAAGGCAAAGTTTAATACTAATGAAACACTTTTCACTTTGATGATGAATTACATTGCAATGCAAATAATTTCGTTTTGTATTGTTTTTTGGGAAAATCCTGCTGGTTCAAATACTGTTGGAATTATAAATCCTATGACAAGAAAGGGATGGTTTCCTGATGTTTTTGGACAGCGTTATGGACTGAATGTAATAATTGTTTTTCTTGTTGCACTTTTTATAACTTTTTATTTAAAGAGAACAAAGCACGGTTATGAACTGTCTGTTGTAGGCGAAAGTCGGGATACAGCACGTTATACAGGAATAAATGTAAAATCTGTAGTCATCAGAACAATGGCTTTATCCGGTGCAATCTGTGGTCTTGCAGGCTGTCTTCTTGTAAGTGGGGCAAGTCATACAGTTTCTACAACAATGGCTGGGGGTCGCGGTTTTACTGCAATTATTGTAGCTTGGATGTCTAATTTTAATACTTTGGGAATGGTTGCAATCAGTTTTCTTTTAAGTTTAATGGATAATGGTGCAATTCAAATAGCAAGTAAGTTTGGACTTAACGAAAATGTTTCTGACATTCTAATCGGAATTATTATTTTCTTTTTAATAGGCTGTGAATTTTTTATTCGTTTTAAAGTTGTAATTGAAAGAAAAAAATCAAAAACGCAGGCAAAATCAAATTAAGAGGCAGACAGATGATTATTATAACTTTTATTACAAAAGCAATAGTTCAGGGAATTGCAATTCTTTTTGGTTCAATTGGTGAAATTATTACAGAAAAATCTGGCAACCTTAATTTAGGAATTCCAGGTCTTATGTACATGGGCGGAATCGCAGGTCTTATGGGTGCTTTTTTTTATGAAAGTCTGGCGGCGACACCAATTCCTTTTGTGGGAATGATAATTTCACTTTTGTGTACATTGCTCTGTTCTGCCTTTGGTGCATTTATTTATTCATTTTTAACTATTACTCTTCGTACAAACCAGAATGTTGTTGGTCTTGCTCTTACAACTTTTGGAATCGGGTTTGGTAATTTCTTTGGCGGTTCAATTTCCCGTCTTGCTGGTGGAGTAGGACAGGTTTCTGTTGCAACTACTGCAAGTGCTTATCAGGCTTCAATTCCTTTACTTAATAAAATTCCAGTTGTGGGAGAACTTTTGTTTTCTTACGGATTTTTATCTTATCTTTCCATTATAATAGCTTTTCTTGTTGCTTTTGTTTTAAACAAAACAAGGGTCGGATTAAACTTACGCTCAATTGGTGAAAATCCTGCTGCGGCAGATGCGGCCGGAATCAATATTGAAAAATACAAGTACATTGCAACAATTGTTGGTGGAGCAATTGCGGGGCTTGGTGGACTTTATTTTGTAATGGAATATTTAGGCGGAACATGGACAAATAATGGTTTTGGCGACAGAGGCTGGCTGGCAGTTGCTTTAGTAATATTTTCTTTCTGGGATAGTCGTAAGGCAATTTTAGGGGCATTTCTTTTTGGAGCCCTCTATATTCTTTATCTTTATATTCCTGTTTCAAGCAGGGCACTCCTGGAACTTTTTAAAATGTCGCAGTACCTGGTAACTTTAATTGTTCTTATAATTACAAGTATTCGTAACGAAAAAGAAAATCAGTCTCCTGAAAGTTTAGGAATGCCATACTTTAGGGAAGACCGCTGATTTTTCTTATAAGAATTACTGTTCTTTAAATGTAATTTTTCCGCTCTGAGCATCCATGCTTTCTACAATAGCCAAAGATTCAAGCTGAATGCCCATGGAGCGGATAATTTTTCCTCCCTCCTGGAATCCTTTTTCAATTGCAATTCCAATTCCGCTTACACTTGCCCCTGCCTGCTTTACAATTTGAGTCAACCCTATAAGTGCTGAACCTCTTGCTAAAAAATCATCTATTATTAAAACTTTGTCGTCTTTAGATAAATATTTTTTTGAAACAAAAACATGGTTAGTACATTTATGTGTAAATGATTCAACGTCTGCCTGGTACTTGTCGCCGTCTACATTTATGCTTTGAGTTTTTTTTGCAAATAAAACAGGTACTCCAAAGTAGCGGGCAACTATGCAGGCAATTCCAATTCCGCTTGCTTCTATTGTTAAAATCTTTGTTACTTCTTTGCCGGCGAAACGCTTTTTAAATTCTTTTCCCATTTCTTCAAGAAGAGAAATATCAATCTGATGATTTAAAAAACTGTCAACTTTTAAAACATTACCTTCTTTGACAACTCCATCCTTACAGATTCTTTCTTCTAAAAAATTCATTTTGTACCTTCAATAAAAAAATAATGCAGTATTCTATCAAATTTTTCTTTATATGAAAATATTCTTTTTTATTTTTTCTTTGTGGAGAGCAGTTTTTAAAATATTGTATCTGTTTTAAAACAGTATATTTCGGCATCTTCGTCTTTATTTATGTCTGCATTTTTTAAGGCCGTATAAAAGGCTTCTTTTTTATCTTTACATTCATCAGGTAAAATAAGGGCACTTCGATAATTTTTTTGAATATAAAGAGTGTCTGTTTTTTCATCATAGAGCGGATTGTCTACAGAAAGAATTTTTTTTGGACTGTAGATTAAGTCAATTCTATATTTAAGATTTTTTAATTCACTGACTTCTAAAATTTTATACTGAACGCATTTTGAACAAACTGCAATAGACTGGAAAACTGCTTCCTGGGCAAGATTTTTTTTTGAAGGAAAAATTACACCGCTTCTTGCACGAAGTTTATTTTCTTTATAAAGGCTTATGTAAAGACCATATTTATTTTGTTCATAAAAAATTGTGTCAGTAAGATGTATGCCTGTAAATTCTATGTCATCACAAATACAATAAAAATTTTTTATGCAGGGAGTTTTTTTATTTTTTACAAATTCTTCTACAGTAGATTTTACTAAAAGCATAATCTGTTTCATAAGCAGATTGTAGCATATAAAAAAAATATTCGATATAATGCCGTAAGTTTTTATGAAAGATTTTGCATTTGAATATCATAAAATTTTATGTGATTGTCCGCCTCAATTTATTTTTGAATATTCCACTCTTTCTCTTTTACAAAGATTAAAAGGAGTTGGGCTTTTGTGCGGAACAGACTGGACTTCTTTATATAAAAATAAATTTTATTATTCTCGTTATGAACATTCTTTAGGATGTGCTTTAATTGTCTGGAATTTTACTCATGATAAAAAGCAGACTATTGCGGCACTTTTACATGATGTTTCAACACAATCTTTTTCGCATGTAAATGACTTTAGATTTGGAGATGCTCTTACACAGACTGTTAGTGAAAAGGATAATAAAAAAATCATTGCAGAAAATGAAGAATTAAATAAACTGCTTTGTCGTGATAAAATAAAAGTTGAAGAAGTTTTTGACTATCATATTTATCCAGTTGCAGATAATAAACTTCCGGGCTTAAGTGCAGACAGACTTGAATATATGTATCCAAGCGGGGCGGCTTTAAGTGGTGAATGGAAACTTTTAGACATTAAAAAAAATTACAGTAAAATATGCCTTTTAAAAAATGAAAAAGGAATTTTGGAACTTGGTTTTAGTGACATTAAGGCGGCAGAACTTTATACAAAAAAATTCTGTGCAATAAGTTTGATTTTACAGCATAATGAAAATAAACTTGCACTTCAGATGATGGCGGATATTATAAAACGTGCAATGGAATTAAATTTTTTATCTGAAGAAGATTTATTTAAATTTAGTGAAGAAGAATTAATTAAATTATTTAGTGAAATTTCAAAAAAAAATATTGATTCTTGGTTTACAAAAATTTTTTCTGCATTTAGAAATATGAAAAAAATTAAACGCAGTAAAAAAGCATTGGACGGTTATTATAATGTGTGTCTTGAAACAAAAAAACGTTATGTAAATCCGCTGGTAAAATTTGGGAACGGCAGTGTTTTTAGAATAGCAGATGTAAGCCCTTGTGCAAAAAATGCAATTGATTCATTTTTAAAATTTGAAGATACAAAATATGGATGTGTAAAAATTTAAGAATTGAACTGTAATAAAAATATTTTATGATGAGGTGTAATACAATTTATGAAGAATACAAAAAATAATGAACTGGCAGTCTGTGGATTTGCGGCTGTAAAAACTCTTGAAAAAAATAACTGGCAGAGAATAAAACGGCTTTATTTTTCTGAAGAAAAAGCACCTCTTTTTGGTGGACTTTGTAAAAAACTTTCTTCAGTAAAAAGACCTTATAATCAGGTAAAAAATGTTTCTGAACTGGAAAAACTTTGTGGCAGTATTCATCATCAGGGTGTTGTTGCAATGATTGAAATGCCTGAAATTTTACCACTTAATTCAGATATTACTGAAAGCTGGGTTAAAAAAAATGAAAGTGCAGTTCTTTTAGATCGTGTTGGAAACGCAAATAATTTGGGAGCTATTGTCCGTAGTGCAGCTTTTTTTGGAATTAAAAATATCGTTATTCCAAATGATGAAGCCCAGTCTTCAATTACAACAAGTTCTTATAGAGTTGCCGAAGGCGGAATGGAATTTGTAAATGTTTATTCAATAAAATCTATTCCTCATCTGCTTGAAGATATGAAGGGCAGAATGATTAGAATTGGAACAAGCCTCGAAGCAAAAAAAACTGTGAGGGATATAAAAAATATTTGTCAGACAAAGGGAGCTCTTGTTGTTCTTGGAAATGAAGAACATGGAATTAGTGAACAGGTTAAAAATAATTGCGATGAACTTGTAATAATTCCTTTTAGCGGAATGAATAAAAATTCTTCTGCTCCAAAAGTCGACAGCTTAAACGTAGCCCAGGCAGCTTCAATAATATTATATGAACTAAGTGGAGTGTAAGCCATGGATGACGTGGTTACTAAAGTTGAGTTTTGAAAAAACTCAATGTTTAAAACTTACAGGAGGTAAGTTTTAAAACAAGCCCAGGCAGCTTCAATAATATTATATGAACTAAGTGGAGTGTAAGCCATGGAT
>CAZALL010000090.1:6276-7385 GCA_964485955.1 uncultured Treponema sp.
GGCGTGGTGTAAATCATAAATGTAAAATAAAATATAAGGTGGTGCAGAATGAAAAAAATAATTTTTGTATTTATATGTATTTTTTCAAGTGTTAATATTTTTGCATTTGATATTGCACAAAAAGAAGAGTGCATTCTTCATTATGAAAGTTCTCCATTTAAATTAAATCTTGCTTTAGATTTATCTTTACTTGGAACAGGAAGTGCGCTTACGGGTGGAACTTTTCTTGCAAAGAAATTTATTACTAATCAAACTTATGACGGAACTTTTTTTGATATAAATTCGGTAAATGCTTTTGACCGTTGGGCAATGAAACCATATTCAGAAAGTATTCATAAAGCTGGAACTGCAGTTTGTCTTTTTACGGCTGCAAGTCCATTTGTTATTATTGCTGGACAAACTGTATGCGGAAATTTTCCGCTTGAAGAATTACTTACATTTGGAACAATGTATGTAGAATCATTTTTGTTTTCTCATGGCATAAAAGAAACTTTAAAGATATGCGTCCGCCGGGTAAGACCTTATATGTATTTTGACAGTGAAAAGCCTGAAGATAAACTTAGTGACGGTGACTGGCAGTATAGTTTTCCAAGTGGTCATACAACTTTTGCATTTATGGGTGCTTCTTTTGCTACAAGTACTTTTGCATATTATTTTCCAAAATCTTCATGGCGCATCCCTGTTGCTTGCCTTTCATTTGGACTTGCAGGAACTACTGCTGCATTAAGAATGATGAGTGGTAATCATTATTTTTCTGATGTTTTGGCAGGAGCTGCAATTGGTTCTTTGTGCGGATGGTTTGTTCCTTTTTTGCATAATAAAATTGGTCAGTCAAAAAAAGTAAAAGAGTTTACAGAAAATGGAAATCAACTTTCTTTTTTGCCAAACGGTGTATATGTAAAATTTGCTCTTTAGGAATTTTTGAAGATTGACAATTTATTTAAGGCATCTTTTAAGATACATTTATCAGATGCCTACTAGAAATAATATAACAAAAACTATAATATAATTTTACATATAATTTACTTGACAAAGAGAGCCTTATGCAAATAACATCAATCAATCAATCAATCAATCAATCAATCAATCAATCAATCAATCAATCAATC
>CAZALL010000091.1:0-7363 GCA_964485955.1 uncultured Treponema sp.
TAGATACTCTTATGGAATCTTCTACAAGAATGTATGCTTCAAAAAATGCAATGGAAGATCCTCAAAAAAAACAGAAAATTTACGAAATAAAAATGCTTTTTGAAGCAGTCTTAAATGCCCGTTCAAAAGTAATGCTTGAAATGAATGTTTCAAAAGAAAAAATCGATTCTCTTGTAAAAGGACTTCCTTCGATGAAGAGTCCGACTGTTTCTCCACTTTATGGAAATGACGGCTTTGCAGTTAAGATTGCATGCAATAAGGGCGAAGTTCCAACTCTTCTTCCAAAGTTAAAAAGTCTTGGCGCAACTGATATTGTTGAATATGACCTTCGAAAAGTAATTGCATAGTTTGGAGGCAGATATGAATCGCATTGCTGTTGTTGAAAGAAATACTGGTGAAACTCAGATAAAACTTACACTTAATTTGGACGGAAGCGGTAAGTGCGATCTTAAAAATCCTATTGGTTTTTTTGACCATATGCTTAAGTCTTTTTGTAAGCACGGACTTTTTGATTTAAGCGGAGAACTTAAAGGCGACCTTGAAGTAGATCAGCATCACTTAATAGAAGATACGGGTATTGCCTTAGGAATGTGTTTTGCAAAAGCGTTGGGAGACTGTGCCGGTATTTACAGAACTGCTTCATTTTTATATCCAATGGACGAAGCTTTACTGCGTGCTGCGGTTGATTTTGGTGGACGTTCATTTTTAGTTTGTCAGGCAGAACTTACAGGTATTCCTTTAGTTTCAATAGGTCAGGATGGAAAAGAATCAAGTTTTCAGACAGATTGTTTTGAAGATTTCTGGCAGGGTTTTGTAAGTACTGCAAAATGTAATTTGCATCTGGATACTTTACGGGGCAGAAGCGATCACCACAAAATGGAAGGTTTGTTTAAAGCCGCGGCCAGGGCTATAAGAAGTGCAGTCGAAATTGATCCAAGAAGAAAAGGTTCTATACCTTCAACAAAAGGAGTAATCGTATAATGGAAAAGAAAGAAGAAATATTAAATTTACTGCGTGACAATGCACGCCTTAGCATAGAAGACATTTCTGCAATGACAAAAAGTACAGCTCAAGAAGTTGAACAGATTATTAAAGAATTGGAAAACGATGGTGTAATTATGAAGTACGCTGCAATCGTTAATCCGGAAAAAGATATAAATACAAAAGAAAAAGTTCGTGCCGAAATTGAAATACAGGTTACTCCAGAAAGAGAACATGGTTTTGATGGACTTGCAGACAGAATCTACCGTTTTCCTCAGGTAAAATCACTTTATCTTATGAGTGGTGGTTATGATCTTAAGGTAATTATCGAAGGAGATAGCCTGCAGGAAGTTGCATTTTTTGTTGCAAGAAAACTTTCTACACTTCAGGGTGTGCGTTCTACAAAAACACATTTTTTCTTAAAAACATATAAAGAAAATGACATTGTATATGTTGAAGACAGCGTTGATAATCGCGAAGGAGTAACTGCATAATGAATACAAGAGAAGATAGATTTAGCCGAGCAATGCTTGAGACTCCACCAAGTGGCATACGAAGATTTTTTGAAATGCTCATTGGACATGATGATGTAATTTCACTTTCTGTAGGTGAACCGGATTTTCCGACTCCATGGGTAATGAGGGAAGAAGCATATTATCATCTTGAAAAAGGACATACAAGTTATACTTCAAACTGGGGACTTCTTGAACTTCGTGAAGAAATTGCTCGTTATCTTGAACGCTATAACATGTATTATAATCCTAATAAAGAAATTCTTGTTACAGTTGGAGCTTCTGAAGGTGTTGACGCTTCTTTACGTGCCATATTAAATCCTGGAGATGAAATTATTGTAAGTCAGCCGTGTTACGTAAATTATGTTCCTCTTGCAGCTTTGTGCGGGGCAAAGGCAGTTCCTCTTGATACAAGTAAAACTAATTTTTATGCAACTGCAGAAGCTGTAGAAAAACTTATTACTCCAAAGACAAAAGTTCTTATGCTATGTTCTCCAAATAATCCTACTGGTACAATGATTCCAAAGGAAGAACTTGCAAAAATTGCAGAAGTTGTCAAAAAACATCAGATTTGGGTAATCAGTGATGAAATTTACTGTGAACTTGCATATGAAGGTGCAAAACATACTTCAATAGGTTCATTCCCAGGTATGAAAGATTATTCAATTATCTTAAATGGATTTTCGAAGTCTTTTGCAATGACAGGATGGCGTATTGGTTATATTGCAGCTCCAGAAGAACTTATGGCAGAAATTGTAAAACTTCATCAGTATAACACAATCTGTGCTCCGATTATGAGTCAGTATGCTGCATGCGAAGGTTTAAAAAATGGTTGGTCTGAAGTAGAAAAAATGCGTGTAAGTTATCAGCAGAGACGTAATTTAATGTATAAGGCATTTACAGATATGGGACTTCCTGTACCTGAACCAACTGGTGCTTTTTATATGTTCCCAGATATTTCTTCAACAGGTCTTTCGGATGAAGATTTTGCAACACAGCTTTTTCAAAAATATTCTATCGCAGTAGTACCAGGAAGCGTTTTTGGTGCGGGTGGAGCAGGTCATATACGCTGTTGTTATGCAACTGCTGTAGATAAAATAAAAGTTGCTTTGGACAGAATTAAACTGTTTGTTGAGGAATTAAAAAAATAAGCTCAGCTTTATAAAATTTTGTGAGGATTAAGTTTATGGCATTTTTGATAGCTGCAGTAATAGTTTTGCTTCTCATAGTTTTTCTTATTCTCATTACAAGTAGCTCTAAGACGCGAACTAGATCTGTAAGTTCAAAAGTGTCATCTTCCTACGGCTCAAAGAAAAAATTAAGTTCTTCAGCAAGACAGAAAAATCGCAAGCAGATAATAAAAGACTGTGGCCGTAAACTAAGTCAAAATCCGCATGATATTTCATCTCTTACTCAACTGGGTGAACTGTATTTCGAAGAACATTTATGGGATAAGGCATATCCGCTTTATGATTCACTTGGAAAACTTGCAGCAGTTCATCAGGAAATTGATATTTTTAAAAGCATGCAGAGGGCAGGTGTTTGTGCCGCAAAATTAAACAAGTCAAAAGAAGCAATAGAAAATCTTACTGTGGCTTATAAAATCAATAGTCATGATTTTGAAACAAATTACTATCTAGGGCAGGCTTTAATGCAACTTCAGAATTATGATAAGGCAGTTCCATGTTTTAAAAAAGCTCTTGTGTTAAATAATGATGCACAGGGACTTTACTTTTTACTTGGTCATTGTCTTTACCAGGCACATCATTTTCATGAAAGTCTGCCTTATTTAAAAAAAGCATTGGATGAAAATCCTGATAACAAGGAAGCTCTTTTTGAAATGGCGGATGCAATGAGTCAGGATGGACACGGCGACAAGGCAATGAAGGTTTTTATGCATTTAAGACCGGATCCTGTTTTTGGTGCACGTTCATGTTTGCAGGCAGGTTTAATTCATTCAAAAAATAATGATAATGAAAGTGCTATTCAAGATTTTACAATTGGGTTAAAACATGAAGGAACTCCGCTTGAAGTAAAACTTGAACTTCGCTATCGTTTGGCAAACTGTCTTTTTGCAGTAAATAAAATTTCTCAGGGACTTCAGGAACTTAAGACAATTCAGTCTGTAAATTCCCAGTATAAAGATGTTTCTTCTTTAATCTCGCGATATGCTGAATTAAGTTCAAACTCTAATCTGCAGACTTATCTTGTTGCTGGAACAAGTGATTTTGTTGCCCTTTGCCGAAAAATTGTAATCGGATTAAACAGCGATTCAAATGTAAAATTTATAGACATAAATGTAGGAGCAGTTTATACGGATATAACGGCTCACATTGATAACGTAAAATGGGAAGATACAGAAATATTCCGCTTTTTCCGTACAACAGGTTTAACCGGTGAAATATATCTTCGTGATTTTCACGGAACAATTCACGACTTAAAGGTAGACAAAGGTGTTTGCATTACAGCAGGAACTTTTACTGAAGAAGCACATAAGTTTATTGACGGTCGTCCGATAGATCTCATTGAAAAACCTTCACTTGCAAAATTGCTTAAAAAAATTGATTAAATAAATTTTAAAAATAAAAATACAGGACACGGCATCTCATGGAAAATGAAAAAATAAAAGAAATGCTTCTTGACTTACAGGACAGCCAGCTTGAATTTAGTGTAACTCAAACTGGAAAAGAAAGTACAAGAGTAAACGGATTATACAAAGTAGAAACAAGGGAAATCTTACTTCATAATAAAAATTTTAAAACTGAAAATCAATTAATTTATACTTCAATTCATGAGTACACTCATCATCTTATAAATGAAGAAGAAATTGCAGCTAATGGCGGAAGAAATCCACCAAATAAATCAAAGAGCCATACAAATTATTTCTGGGCAAAGTTTCATGCTTTACTTGAAATTGCAGAACAGAAGGGCTACTACAAACTTGAGCTGTCTTCAAAACTTGAAGAACTTACAAAGGAATTAAAAACACGCTTTATTGAACCAAATGGAAAACTGATGCAGGAGTTTGGAAGAAAACTTATTGAAGCTCATACTTTGTGTGAGGCAGAAAACGTACGTTATGAAGATTACCTTGACCGTATTCTCCAGTTACCTAGGGCAACCGCCGCTTCTGCAACAAAAGTTGGTATGTTGCCGGAAGAAGATACAACTTTTGGTTTTGACAATATGAAGGTTTTAGCTTCAATTAAAAAAGATGATGAAAGACAAAAAGCCCAGGATGCAATGAAAGCAGGTAAAAGTCCTGACAGTGTAATTGCAATGATGAAGAAAAAATCAGAAACTGCAGACCCTAAGAAAAAATTAGAAAAAGAAAAATTACGTCTTGAAAAAACAATAAATGAATTAACTCAGCGTCTTGAATACGTGGAGGAAAGTCTTGCAAATATGTAAGTCGAAATATGTTTTTTTTATCTTGATTTTATTCTCTTTAACATATGCTTTTTCTAAGGAAGATGATTCTGTTGGAAGTATGACATTTCCGTCATTGTCATCGCCAGAGATAAAAAGTCCTTCAATGCCTTCAATTGATTCACTTCAAATTTCTGATATGCCTTTTACAACTAAAGTAGAAGAGTTAAAACAAAGTAAGAAAAAGTCTTCTGTTAAAAATGAAAATACGGCGCAGGATAAAACATATTCAGGTGAAAATAATAAATCACTTGTAAAAAATATTCCTTCTTTAACGGCAGTTGATATTGCAAGTCTTGGTCAGACAGGTCTTTTGCAGAATTTAACAGGTCTTGATTCTTCTTCAATTTTTGGAGAAAAAGTTTATGATGTTGATACGGATCTGGTTTTGCAAAATCTCTTATCTCAGATTGAAGACTTAAAAAAGAAAGTTGATGCAAACGAAAAAAAATTAAATGATTCACCTAAAACTGAAGATAAACAAAATAATCCTTCTGTAAGTTTAGATTCGAGTGCAGAAAAAAATGTATTTACAAAAAGTGACAGTACAAAAACACAAAATATCTTGCCAAAAATTTTACGTTTTAAAGTAAACGGATATGATATTTTAAAAACCTGTCAGAAAATTTATATTTCAGATATTAAAGAAGGAGAAAATTTTCTTCTTACTGGTGACAGAAAGTATATGAGTAATAAAAAACTTTGTAGTGAAACTTTCTATATGCTTTTTAAACATTCAGGTCATAAAGATGGACAGTTAACATACAAAGTTGAAGTAATGGTAAATCAGGATAGTGAAAATGTTTATTCTTTTATCTATCAGCTTGCTCAAAAAAATAATCTTACTGCAAAACAAACAGGCAACTTAATTACGCTTCGCACAAGTGATGCTGACTGGAAATTGGATTTTCTTATAGATACAGGAAGTGCAAAATGACTTTATTTGAAGAAGGACTTTTAAAATTAAAAATAGATTTTTCTTTGGAGCAGATAGAAAAACTTGATGCTTATGCAGATGCAGTCCTTGATTTTAATAAGTCTTACAATTTAATGAAGGCTGATGATAAAAATGCTTTTTTTACAAATCATGTTTTAGATTCTCTTGCACCTTATCATTTTATAAAAAGTTTAATTGAAGAAAGACAAAATATTAGTGCAGAAAAAACTTTAATTGGTGATATTGGAAGCGGAGGCGGTTGTCCGGGTATTCCTCTTGCAGTAGCTTTTCCAGAAGCAAAATTTATTTTAGTTGAACGTATGGAAAAACGCTGTGCCTTTCTTGAAAGTGCAGTTTTAAAACTTAATCTAAAAAATGTAAGTGTAATGCAAAAGCAGGCTGACTGTGTAGAAAAAAATATTTTTGATATAGAAGTATTTCGAGCCTTTCATCCATTTGATAATAAAATCTGTAAACTGTTAAAAGGAATGTTAAAAGATGGCGGATATATTGCAGCCTATAAAGCACGTTCTGAAAAAATTGCAGAGGAAATGGCAGGGGTAAAAAATATTTTTGCTCAATATAAAGTACATAATCTTTTAGTACCAGGTCTTGAAGATCACGAAAGAAATTTAGTCGTCATAAAAAATAAGTGAATTTAAAATGAATATATGTCTTTTTTCACAACAGGAAATTACAGAGCCTCTTAACTTAAACGATGAACGTGCCCAGCATTTATTAAAAATACTGCATAAAAAAGAAGGTGATACTTTTTCTGCTGGAATAATTGGCGGTATGGCAGGGCTTGCAAAAATAACATCAATTGAAAAACATGAAGTAAGTGACTCTAAAGGTAGAAAATATTTTGAAGGAAAAATAAATTTTAGCTTTACTCCTTTAAGTGACGGGAAAAAATTAAATAATCTTATAATGATAATTGGTTTTCCTCGACCGATTCAGTTAAAAAGACTGCTTCGCGATATGGCAGGTCTTGGAGTTTGTCAGGTACATTTGACTGCAAGTGAACTTACGGAAAAATCTTATCTTGAAAGTGATTTGGCAACAACTGATGCAGGAAACAAAATGCTTTTAGAAGGAAGCGTTCAGGCAGCTTCTACCCACGTGCCACTTTTAGTTAAGCATAATTCTTTAGCTGAATGTCTTGAAAGTGTAAATAATTCATTTAGTAAATATAAAAAAATTGCATTGGACAATATAAATTCCTGTGCTTCCTTAACAGATTTTTTAGATAAAGAAAAAAATATTTGTGGGGCTATTGCTGCTGTTGGAAGTGAAAGAGGGTGGACTGATAAAGAAAGAAAATTGCTTGAAGACAGTGGTTTTACAAGACTTTCTATGGGAAACAGAGTTTTGAGAACTGAAACTGCTTCTACAGTTGCGGCAAGTATTATTCTTTCAAAGATGGGTATTTTGTAAAAGAAATAAGCTATAGCAGAAAATTAGTTGTCAGTGATTAAAAAAAAGTCTAAACTTTCTTTTATGA